>JANNUY010001148.1:0-3890 GCA_031414155.1 Acidobacteriota bacterium | reverse complement strand
AAAGCCGACGAAGTATCCAGCCTGCGTAACTGCTTTGCCGGTGACTGGTCGGAAACCATCGAAAAAGCTCACAACAACCCAGAAAACCATTTGCACCCCGGACATTACCTGGCGCTGTTGGACGGTGCGCCGTTCGTTGAGTCGGGCTTATCTAACTTGCGCGAACGCCGCGCGCGCACGCTGGTCTATGGCATTCCCGCACAACCATAACGTCATGAAAGTCGAACTGCTCAATTTGCATAAAGATTTTGGTGCCACGCGCGCGGTCAACGACGTTTCGTTCAGTTTCACCAGTGGTCAGATCGTAGGTTTCGTTGGCCCCAACGGCGCGGGCAAGACGACGACGATGCGGATGCTCGCTACGCTGGATGAACCGACCAGCGGCGACATTCGCTTGGACGGCGTTTCGATTGTCGAGGAACCCGAACGCGCGCGGCAGGCGATTGGCTATATGCCCGATGCGCTGCCTACGCATCGGGATATGACGGTGCATGAATATCTGGATTTTTTCGCGCGGGCTTATGGTTTGAAAAGCGCGAAGCGCACGGCGGTCATCGCCAGCGTAGAAGATTTCACCAACCTCACCGGCATTCGTGACAAGACGCTTTTCGCTTTGTCGAAAGGCATGAAACAGCGCGTCAGTCTGGCGCGCGCGCTGTTGCACGATCCGGCTATTCTGGTGATGGACGAACCCGCCGCCGGACTCGACCCGCGCGCGCGCATCGAGTTGCGCGAATTGCTGCGCGTGCTGGCTGTGCAAGGCAAAGCGATTTTAATTAGTTCGCACATCCTCACGGAGTTGGCTGAGATTTGCGACGCGGCGGTGTTTATCGAACGCGGCAAGCTGTTGCGTTACGGCGCGATTGACCAGTTGGGGATTGGCAATACGACGGAACTGACGACGCAACGCAACGTCGTTATTCGCGTGCTACAAGCGCCTGACGAAGCTCAACGCCTCTTGCTGGAAATGCCGGGCATCGAAGCGGCGCGGATGGCGGGCGATGAGCTTTACGTCACAATTGCGGGCGACGACGAAGCCTGTGCGACGGTGCTGGCCGCGCTCATTCAACGAGGCGTGCGCGTCGTAGAGTTCAAATTGCAACGGGCAAATCTGGAAGAGATTTTCCTCAACGTCACGCAAGGTGCGGTGCAATAGACATTATCGGCAATAGGAATTAGCCACGGGGGAAAAGGGGATAAAGGAGATAAAGGGGGAAACTAAATCACTAATAGCCGTCTTTCTACCGACTTTCGCTCTTCCCCGTGTTCCCCTCTTCCCCGTGGCTGGTTCGTTTGAGTTACCTCCCTGCCGCCGCTTGCATCTCGGCCAGTTGTTTTTTCAATACCTGAAAATGCTGCACGGCGCTGCGTCCGACTTTGCGGTCGGCTCCGTTGACCATGCGTGAGAGCGATTGCAATTGGTCAATCAGCATCGGTTGCGGATAAGCGCCAGGCGCGCTGACCAGTTGTTGGCGCAACTCGCGCAAGCGTCCTGTCGAAGCCTCAGACCCGCCCGACTGTTTCAACGCCTCGTCAATTGTTTGCACCAGTTTGCGCGCTTCGGCCATGGTGTCGCGCAACTGCAAATTCAAGGTCAACTGTTCAACGAGATCGGCTTGCGTAACGCCGTCTTTCGCCAAACGCGGATCGAGTTTGACCGTCAACGTTTGCGTTTGCGACCAATCACCGGCGGATAGTTTCAGTTGATATTTGCCCGGCACGACGAGCGGCCCGTTGTTGTCATAGCGCAAATCCCACACGAAACGATGCGCGCCGAGCTTGCGACCTAACACCGCAGCTTGTCCGCCGCCTCTGCCAGGGCCGCGCATTTCCTGATCGTCTTCGCTCACGCGGCGTTCGCCCGGTCGCGCCGGAGCTTTATCCGTCACCGTGCGAATCACTTTGTTCGTCGCGTCTGAAATCTCCAATTTCAAATCCGCAGGTTCAGTCGCCAGCGCGTAATCAATGTGCGCGCCATTCGGCGGATGTTCGGGTTGCCCCGGACGCGCAGCCATCGGCGTGTAGCGCGTTCGGTAAGCCACACGCGGCGCAAGCAAAACAGCATTGCGCGCCTGCACGTCTTCGCTCAACTGATGCAGCGACGTGACGTTGTCCAATATCCAGAAGCCGCGTCCCATCGTCGAAAGCACCAAATCCTGTTGCGTCACACGAATGTCGGTGATCGGCGTAACCGGTAAGTTCAATTGCAACGACTGCCAATGCGCGCCGTTATCGAACGAAACATACATGCCTGATTCCGTGCCCGCGTAAAGCAAGCCTTCGCGGTCAGGGTCTTCGCGCACGACGCGCACGGGGTTGTCGTTGGGAATCCCTTCGGTCAGCTTCTTCCACGTCGCGCCGTAATCATCCGTCGCGTAAAGATAAGGCTGCCAATCGTTCAACAAGTAACGATAAACCGCGATATAAGCCGCGCCCTTGCGATGCGGCGAAGGCTCAATGTTTTGCACTCGTCCGCCCGGCGGCAAGTCAGCGGGCGTGACGTTCTTCCACGTCTTGCCGTTGTCGCGCGAAACGTTCACAGGGCCGTCGTTCGCGCCCGCCCACAGCACGCCGGGTTCGCGCACAGATTCACGAAAGGCATAGATCGTCGAATAAACCTCTTCGCCCGTGATGTCGCGCGTGATGGGTTCGCCTGAAATGACTTGCTTGTCGGCTTCGTTCGCCGTGAGGTCGGGACTGATGACGCTCCACGTCACGCCCTCATCCATCGAGCGATGCACGAACTGCGAGCAGTGATAAAGCACGCGCGGATTGTGCGGCGAAACGTCCATCGGCGAGACGCGCTGGAAGCGATACAAAATATCTTTCGGGTTGTGGCCGTAACGGTTTTGCGGATGCACCCAATAGCTCGCGGTCTGCCCCGTTTCTTGATTGCCGCGATAAAACTCGCCCTTGCACGCGCCATAAACGATCTTCGGATTCAGCGGCGAAGGAATAATCGGCCCCGTTTCGCAACCCGGCCCGGTGCGCCACAGTTGAATCGGATCGTCCACGGGGTCGTCAGTCGGCGGCTTGCTCGGCACGATCAACGTAGTGTTGTCTTGCTGCGCGCCGTAAACGTGATAAGGAAACTGATTGTCCACCGCGACCTGATAAATTTCCGCCGTAGGTTGGTTATAAATCGTAGACCACGAACGTCCGCCGTTGAGCGTCACGTTCGCGCCGCCGTCATTCGACTGAATGAAGATGTCGGGATTGTCGGGATTGATCCACATCCGATGGTTGTCGCCGTGCGGCGTAGCGATTGGACGAAACGATTTCGCGGCGTCAGTGGATTTATAAAAGCCGAGGTTGTTCACATAAACCACATCAGCGTTTTTTGGGTCGGCGTTGATGTAGGTGTAATAAAAAGGCCGCGCGATCAAGCTGCCGGTCTTGTTGACGAGCCGCCATTGCGCGCCCGCGTCTTCTGAAACGTAAACACCGCCTTCGCCTTTGTCGGCTTCGAGAATCGCGTAAACGCGCAGCGGATTAGCGGCGCTGATGTCAAGGTCAACTTTGCCGACCAAGCCCGTAGGCAAGCCCGTCGTCAGATGAACCCAGTTGTCGCCGCCATCTACTGATTTATAAATGCCGCCTTCGTCTGCCGGGCCGCCGCTGATGATCGTCCACGGCTTGCGCTGCGCGCGCCAAGCTCCGGCGTATATCTCATTCGGGTTCGATGGATTCACCGCCAACGAAACGAAACCCGTCTTGTCATTGACGAACAAAACTTTCTGCCACGTCGCGCCGCCGTCTTTGGTGCGATATACGCCGCGCTCAGGGCCGTAAGCAAAAGGATTGCCCTGCACCGCCGCCCACGCGACATCAGCGTTCTTCGGATGCACATGCAAATCGTTGATCTGCCCGGCTTCGCGCAATCCGATATG
>JANNUY010001147.1:0-1773 GCA_031414155.1 Acidobacteriota bacterium | reverse complement strand
TTTTTCCTCTGCTATTCGCAATCATCTGTATTCTTGACGCTTTTTTTGTAGAGCGTGTCTTTGTGCGCCCGTGGATAGGAACGATAACCAGCGCGCTTGCCTCAATTTTTGGCCTTTTGCTAATTCCCTTTGCCTTTCCGCTAACACTTACGCAACCACATACAAATTGGAAATTTATAGGTATCGCACTACTGGCAGGTCTTTTAACTCAGGTACCACAAGGTTTCTACTTCCAGGCACTCGCTGATTCTGAAGCGGGCATTGTGTCGGCTTACCTGAACTTGATTCCCGTCTTTCTGCCGATTATCAGCTACGTTGCTTTCGGTCAGGCTTTCACTGTTTGGACATATCTTGGCATCACAATCAACATTCTCGCTTCGGTCGCCCTGTGTTTGATTGATGCGAATCTTGAAGCGCGCTGGCATTCGTTCGGGCTGATGGTAATAAGCAGTCTGGTTTATGCGCTGGCCGTATTGCTCGAAAACTACTTGTTTGATTTCGTGCCTGTGCTGGAAGGTTTCTTATGGGTGACGTTGGGCATTGTCTTGAGCGGAAGCCTGCCGCTGTTGCTGCCTTCCGTCCGCCAAATCTTTCTCAGCAACTGGCCCGTTTTGCGTCCAGCCGTCTTAGGTCTGATTGCCATCGAGATCGTCAATCTGGCAGCGATCTACGTTCGCCATCGCGCCGTCAGCCTCGGCGATCCTTCCTTGATCGAAGCCATTGCCACCATTCAACCAGGCTATACCTTTCTGCTTTCCTTCGCGCTTTGCTTCCTCGCTCCTCGCTTTGGCGACGAACAGGCAAAACAGTATCTCTGGTTCAAGTTAGGACTGGTTGTGCTGATGGTGTTAGGAGTCCGGTTGGTGGTTGGCGGCTAATGATTCAGAAATCATTTCCCCCTCAGCCCGGTTCACCGGGCTTTCCCGTCAGGGCAAATAGGCCAGCCGCTTCACGGCTGGTGAGCCGTCACCGCGAAATCATCTGAGCGCGCTTCAGCGTGCTTCTCAACCAGGCTTTAGCCAATCGTGTGGGCTGAAGCCTTTTCAGCAAGGACGTTAAAACGCCCTCGCGCCTTGATCGTGCGCCGCTTTACCAGCCGTGAACGACTGGCCTAATTGCCGCTGCGCGGGAGAGCCTTTTTGCCACGGGCTTGAGATTGGCTTGTTTCGTAGTCGAGAGCCGAATTGAGTTTGGGTTTTCTTTAGCCCGGTTCACCAAGCTCTCCCGTCAAAGCCAATCGGCTAGCCGCTTCACGGCTGGTGAGCCGTAATACCGGAAACCAGGTTTCTTCTTCGCCGCGTAGCGGTAGCTGAATTTAGGCAGGTCGTTCACGGCCTGTAACGAACGACGTGGGGGTTCGCGTCCCAGCGGGACGATTGAACCTGACGCGCATGATTCACCCGTCCCGCTGGGACGCACGATTTCGGCTTCGCGCTTGCAGGCCGTAAACGACCTGCCTAAATTCAACCGCCCCGCTGGGACGCACGATTTCGGCTTCGCGCTTGCAGGCTGCCTAAATTCAACCGTCCCGCTGGGACGAAGGGTGAATGCCAAGAAACTTTGTTTTCGTTGTATTTAGTGTGTGATGGCAAATTAGTTTTTCAGCTTGCGCCGCAACAAGTCGAGCGCCGCGTTCACGGCCAACGTGCGAATCAATTGCCGGTCGCCGGGCAGCATCAGCTTGCGCACCTTGCATTCATTCGCATCAGCCAGCGCGAGGTAAA
Organism: Acidobacteriota bacterium; assembly: GCA_031414155.1. Taxonomy (GTDB): domain Bacteria; phylum Acidobacteriota; class Blastocatellia; order RBC074; family RBC074; genus JACPYM01. Next base: position 49 of record JANNUY010001147.1, on the reverse strand, counting down.
CCAGTCCGACGGGTTTTTCTTCCGTGCCGCCGCCCGGCCCGGCGATGCC
>JANNUY010001146.1:0-3543 GCA_031414155.1 Acidobacteriota bacterium | reverse complement strand
CTTCGCGGCGTCAGAGCTTGAATACTATTTGTTTCAAAACAGCTTTCGTGACGCCGCCGCCGACGGCTGGCGCAATCTCGAACCAGCGGGTTGGTATCTTGAGGACTATCACATTCTGCAAGGCACGCGCACCGAAAGTTTCAACGCCGCCGCGCGCTATCACCTCAAGCATTCAGGTGTGCCCGTCGAAAATTCAAAAGGCGAATGGGGACTCGGTCAACACGAGTTGAACATCCGCTACGCCGAAGCGTTGGAGATGGCTGACCGCCACGTCGTCTATAAGCAATGCCTCAAAGAAATCGCCGAAGCTCAAGGCATCAGCGTGACGTTCATGGCGAAATTCGCCGCTGACCGCGCGGGTTCAAGCTGTCACATTCATTTCAGTTTGTGGCGTGATGGCAAGAATGTTTTTGCGGGCGACAATGAATTCGGCCCCGTGAAATGCTCTGACACGTTTCGCCACTTTCTCGGCGGCTGGATGGCGCACGTACCTGACGTGATGCCTTTTTATGCGCCAACCGTGAATTCTTATAAGCGTTACGTAGACGGAAGCTGGGCACCAACGCGCCTCGCGTGGAGTTACGACAATCGCACCGGCGGATTCCGCGTCGTCGGCAGCGGTCAATCTTTGCGCATCGAATGCCGCATTCCCGGCGCAGATGCCAATCCTTATCTGGCCTTTGCGGCTTCCCTCGCTTCAGGACTCGACGGCATTGCGAACAAGATTGAGCCACCTGAATGTTTCACTGGCGACATTTATGCCGCGCGCCATTTGCCGCGCGTGCCTTACACACTGGCCGAAGCGACTGACAAATTCGCCCACAGCGCATTCGCCCAACAAGCGTTCGGCGCAGATGTCGTCGAGCATTACGCGCATTTCTTCCGCAACGAACAGGCCGCGTTCAATTCGTCTGTGACCGATTGGGAGCGCAGGCGATATTTCGAACGCATTTGAATTCAGGAGAGAAAATCATGGCTGCACACCCACTTGCCGGAAAACCCGCCCCCGCTGAATTGTTGATTGATGTCGCGGAACTTGAGCGCGCCTATTACGAACGACAACCGAATCTTGACGACCCCGCGCAACAAGTCAGCTTTGGTACGAGCGGACATCGCGGTTCGTCGCTCGACGGTGCTTTCAACGAAGCGCACATCCTCGCGGTCACGCAGGCCATTTGCGAATACCGCCAGTTAAACGGCATTGATGGCCCGTTGTTTATGGGCAAAGACTCGCACGCACTGTCTACGCCTGCGCAGCGTAACGCGCTTGAAGTCTTGGCGGCCAACGATGTCGAGACGGTAATGAACGATGACGTGACGCCTACGCCGGTAATTTCGCGCGTGATCCTCGCCCATAACCGCAACAACTCGCAGCACCTCGCCGACGGCATCGTCATCACACCGTCGCACAACCCGCCGCGCGATGGCGGATTCAAATATAACCCGCCCAACGGTGGCCCCGCTGACACAGACATCACGGGCTGGGTGCAAGATCGCGCGAATCAACTGATGCGCAAGGGCAATCAGGACGTGAAGCGCGTGTCGCTCGAAACGGCAATGAAAGCAGACACCACGCACCAAAAGGATTTCGTTGCGCCGTATGATTACGACCTTGCGTCGGTCATTGATTTCGACGCGATCAAAGCCGCAGGGCTGAAAATTGGCGTTGATCCGTTGGGCGGCGCGGCAGTGCATTACTGGCAACCCATCGCTGAACGTTACGGCTTGGACATCACTGTAGTGAATCCGAATCTTGATCCGACCTTTGGTTTTATGACCTGCGATCACGATGGCAAGATTCGAATGGATTGCTCCAGCCCTTACGCGATGGCGAGTCTCGTGCAACTTAAAGATCAATTCGACATCGCGTGGGGCAATGATCCTGACTCAGACCGCCACGGCATCGTCACGCGTTCGGTGGGGCTGATGAATCCGAACCATTATCTCGCCGTAGCGATTCGCTATCTGCTCACGCATCGTTCAGCGGGGTCGGCCAAATGGACGAACGCTGCCATCGGTAAAACGCTGGTGAGCAGCGGCTTGATTGATCGCGTCGTCAGCAGCCTCAATCGTCACTTGATTGAAGTGCCGGTTGGATTCAAGTGGTTTGTCTCAGGCTTGATGGATGGCTCGCTCTGTTTCGGCGGCGAAGAAAGCGCAGGCGCGAGTTTTTTGCGACGCGATGGCAGCGTATGGACAACCGATAAAGACGGCCTCATTCTGGGCTTGCTTGCGGCTGAAATCACCGCCGTCACGGGCAAAGACCCCGGCGAACATTATCGTGAATTGACCGCGCAATTCGGCACGCCTTATTACACGCGCATTGACGCGCCCGCTTCGCCTGAACAGAAAGCTGGGTTCAGGAAATTGTCACCTGAAAACGTCACGGCTACAGAATTGGCTGGCGAACCGATCACCGCCAAGCTGACCAAAGCACCGGGCAATGGCGCATCAATTGGCGGACTGAAAGTCGTAGCGCAAAACGGCTGGTTTGCGGCGCGGCCTTCGGGTACAGAAAACATTTACAAACTTTACGCCGAAAGTTTCACGAGCGAAGTGCATTTGGCGGCGATTGTTGAGCAAGCTCAAGAAATCGTGAGCCGCACGCTGGCGTAGTTATGATTCACGCAATGAGGTCGTGAACGACCTTGCCCGCAACATCGGTCAGGCGAAAATCGCGTCCGCTGTATTGATACGTCAGTCGCGTGTGGTCAATGCCGAGCAGGTGCAAAATCGTGGCGTGCATATCGTGCACGTGAACCGGTTTGTCTGCGACTTTGAAACCGAAATCATCGGTCGCACCATAGATCGTGCCGCCTTTGACGCCGCCGCCCGCCAGCCACATCGTGAACGCATGCGGGTTGTGATCGCGGCCATTTTGAAAACCACCGTTGCCGCCTACTTCAACAACTGGCGTGCGACCGAATTCCGAACCACAAACGATCAGCGTGTCTTCAAACAGTCCGCGCGATTTGAGGTCTTTGATGACGGCGGCGAACGGTTGATCAGAATCTTTGGCATTCTTGCGGTGCTGCTGAATATCGCCGTGCGCGTCCCACGGATCGCCTTTCGCATAATAAACCTGCACCATCCGCACGCCGCGTTCGATCAGCCGCACTGCCAGCAAACAACCGCGCGCTGTGCTGCCTTGCCCGTACAATTTCAATGTCGCAGGCGATTCCTTGCGTAAGTCAAAAACTTCAGGCGCTTCGGTCTGCATGCGATACGCCGTTTCCATAGATTGAATAGTCGCTTCAAGCTGCGGATCGTTGGTGCGTTCGCGCTCCATCTGCATGCGATTGAGCTTCGTCAACAAATCGAGTTCACGGCGCTGTTCCGCGAGCGCGAATTTTTTGTTGTTGATATAAGAAACCAGCTTTTGCGGATCATAGGTTGGCTCAACCAACAATTCGGCAGTTTGTTTCTCGCCCGGTTTGTCGGGAATAAATGTTCCCTGATGTACCGCAGGCAGGAACGCGCTGTTCCAAAGCGGCGGACCAACGGTCGTCGGCACATCAGGACACAGCACCACAAAGCCCGGCA
>JANNUY010001145.1:0-6345 GCA_031414155.1 Acidobacteriota bacterium | reverse complement strand
CGCCGAAGACCGCGCGATGGATGAAGACACCGGCGAAATCGGTACGGGCTTTTCCGTAGACGTTTGCCAGCAATGGGAGAAGACGTTGAATGAAGCCGCAACGCCGCATACGCGCAAGATCGCGTTGCGCGCCGCGATGGTTTTCGGCCACGGCGCAGACGGGCCTTACGCGATGTTTCATCGGCTGGTGCGATTCGGATTGGGCGGTACGATGGGCAGCGGCAGGCAATATATCAGTTGGATTCACGTTGAGGATTTCACGCGCGCGCTGGACTGGCTGATCGCGCACGACGAATTGGCCGGAGCCATCAATCTATCTTCGCCCAACCCGATGCCGAACCGCGAATTCATGCGCCTCTTTCGCGCAGCCTACCATCAACCGATTGGCCTTCCGGCGACGCGCTGGATGCTCGAACTCGGCGCGTTCTTTTTGCGCACCGAAACGGAGCTTCCGCTCAAAAGCCGTCGCGTCGTACCGCGTCGCTTGCTGGAATCGGGGTTTCGGCTTGAGTTTCCGACGGTGAGTGGGGCGTTGGAGGATTTGGTGAACGGGAACTGGGTTAGTTCAACATAATATTCAACACTCTAACAGATATGGCGACAATCCAGCCCTGACTCCTTTACACTGCGGAGTCCCCCCTCCGTAGCCAAAGGAGGTCATTTCAATGGATTGTTCAGCTTCTGATCGGTTCGCTCGTGTTCTTTCTTTCCTCACTTCGCCGGTTAATCAACAGCACGTGCTGCGCTATCTGACGACGCTGGAAGCGCGCCGTTACGCCGCCAGCACGGTTCTCGCGGTCGCCCACAGCATCAAGTGTTTGACTTCTCATCTCCCTACTGCCCGCCAGACGGTTTTGCTGGCCGATCTCACGCAAACAACCGCACAGGACATTTCCGCCTTCGTGAGCGACGCACAACAAGCAGGCTTGAAGGCCAGCACCATCAATGGAAAGCTCAGTTTGTTGAGCGAGTTCTTTGCGTTTCTCTGCGCTGATGAATTGATGTTGCGACAGCCGGTGGTACGCCGTCGCCATCGGCTGCTGACGCATACGACCTTGCCCAAACCGATGCGCGCCGTAGATGTCACAGCCTTTTTCAAAGTCATTGATTCGGTGCGTGATCGCTTGTTGTTTCTGATTATGCTGCGTTGCGGGCTGCGCGTTTCTGAAGCCTGCGCGCTCCGTTGGGACGATCTGGATTGGGACGACAGCACATTCCGCATCAACAACGGGAAAGGGCAAGTGGATCGCATCGTGTATTTCTCGACCGATGTCGCGCAAACACTCAAGACCTGGCAAGCCTGTACGCACAAAAATGAATACCTTTTCCCCAGCCGTGAAGGGAAAGACGCGCCACTCAAGCGCACGCGCGTCAATGTCCTGATGAGCGAGTACCTCAAGACGGCCAACATCACCAAACCTTATTCGCCGCATTGTTTGCGCCATACCTTCGCCACTGAATTGCTCAACGCAGGCGTGCCGCTCGAAGTCCTGAAAGAGTTGCTGGGACATAAAGCCTTGCACGTCACACTGCGCTATACGCAGCTTTACGAAGGCAACAAACGGCAGCAATATGAACAGGCGATGAACAAGCTGGAACAGCGCCATGCCGCGCAGGGGAGGTCATAATGAAACCCAAAGAAATTCAACGCTTCTGCCAGCACTTACAAGCGCGCAACTATTCGCCGCATACGCTCGAGAACTATGCCCGCGATTTACGGCTCTTTTTCGCGCCGCTCGACAAAGACTTGACGCAAGTAAACTGGCGCGACGTGGATTATTTCGTCCAACAACAAGCGCGCGCAGAACTTGCGGCCACCACGATCAACCGGCGGCTCAATACGCTCAAGCATTTCTTTGACTATCTGGTGATAGAAGAACAACAGCTTGTTACCAATCCGATCAAGCCCAGCCACTTTCTGCGGCGTGGTCGCCCGTTGCCGAAGAAACTGGCGCAAGCTCAAGTCAAAGACCTCTTTGACCAAATTACGCATCCGCTCGATCACGCGCTCTGTTTGCTGATGCTGCGTTGTGGCCTGCGGGTCAGTGAAGTTGCGCAAATCAAATTGGACAACATTGATTGGGATCAGCAATCGTTGCTGATTGAGCAGGGCAAAGGCCGCAAAGACCGCGTGGTTTATCTTTCGGCGGATACTGTCGCCAGCCTGAAGGAATGCCTGGCGTTGCGTCCAGCCACCGTATCGAATGGTTTGTTCTTTTGGAATCGCAAGCGTCCGCAACGTGCGCTTTCGGCCAAAGGCATTCAGAAGAAAGTCGAACGTTTCGCCAAAGCCGCAGGCATCAAAGCGAGTTGCCATAACCTGCGGCATACCTTTGCTTCTAACTTGCTCGAAGAAGGCGCGGAAATCATGTCCGTCAAAGAGTTACTCGGACATTCAACGTTGGCAGCGAGCGAGCGTTACGCGCAACTCTCGAATCAACGCGTCAAAAACGTGTACTTACAAACGATGCAAAAGGTGATTGAGAAAACGCGGGTTTGAGGTGATGATGATTGTCGTCAATAACAAGCATTGTCGCCAATAACAGGCGATTTTCTCTAGGTAATCATAGTGATGGCTGCAAACTACGATGTTTCCATCGCTTACAAGTTTTGTCGGAGTCAGGTTATTGTCGCCATAATAACCATTCTGTTGTATTGGGAAAGATCTAAAATGGAAAAACCCTAGCAAAAAGCAAGTTTTTGCTAGGGCAGAATCGGCGAAAAATTAACTGTAATGTTGAACTAGCTGAAAATAAGGGCTGTTGCCTTTATCGCTTAGGCTCTCGCTCTGGCACGACTTGAAAGGAATCTTGCCTATTGATGCGATAAAAAAAGAAATCATCATCAAGTGTAAAAATTTGTTTTATGCCTGTTTGCTCTGCTAGCACTACTAGCGAAGCATCGGCAAAGTCCATTGGTCTATCTTTGTATTGCTCCATTGGCTCGGCAATTCTTATCAAGTCATTACTATTAGGCGAATAAACTTTAATGCCTCCGCGTTTCAAAATGGATAACAATACTTTTTGCCCGTTCCATCCACGATACTGGAACAAAAAATATAACGCTTCAGTTAAGCAAGCCCAAGTTGTTAAGGGAATAACAGTTAATGACTGAAAGATAGAAGAACACTTTTGATGATTCTCTTTATCTGCCGTGTCAATTAAGGCAATGATTGGGGCGGTATCAAGAAGAATCACGAAAATTTAAGTCCTTGTGATTTGAGTTTTTCAGCAACCAATGCACCTAACGGCGTATGATGTGGCTGTGAGTCTGGATTAGAGTCTGGAACGCTAGTATCAATCGAACCAATAAGGTCTTTTACAAGTTCATATGGAGTTGGCTTTGTTGCTAGGTCAAAATGTAATTCTTGCGGAAATGAATCTATTTGGTTGCCATTCTCAGCAAACTTTCGCAACAAGGCATCAACAGATAAGCCTTGATTGCTCGCTTGTGCCTGTAGCGATTGTAATAATGTTTGATCTATTTCAAGTGTTGCGGTTGCCATAGTTTTTACCTCTACTTTTAGTTTACTCCCATTTTGATGCACTCGGCAACATTTCGATTATAAGCAATCTGCTCATAATTGGCGTTATCGGACGTGACTCAGAATCGGAGCTATGATTCGGCCTGCCTCATCGCTTGTAGAAATTCTTTCGGATTTACGATCTTCAAAAAACGAAATCGTTTTTGAAAGTCTCGGCCTTCTGCTTTATCCCAACGCATCAAGTCCAATAAATCGTTGTCCCAACTAACCAGATAATCGGCCTGCACTTCAATCGCAAGATTCAGGTATGGTTCGTCTTTCGGGTCTCTCGGATACGTGAAGCGTTCTCTGACATTGCGGACAAATCGCCCTTTGTAGGTCAAAAGCAAAACGAGGTCAGCTACGATCTCGTCGGTAATGTGTTCGTACCGGTCACGGATATAGGCACGAGACAAAACATCCTTCACTTCTTCGATGGTGTCGCGGCTGACGGCAATCGAGATTTCTCCTCGCTCGAAAAAGGGCAGGCATTTTCTGGCAACGCCTTCAGGGTTGATTGCGCTTTGAACGATGATCACCGTATCGAGAACGACGAGGTACTTACTTGGCACGACGCTCCGCCCTTAGCTCAGCAAGTGCAAACTCAATGTCACTTCTGAGTTCTTCATCTGTCCTTCCACTGGCGACAAAGGCGGCTCCCACGTCGGTAAACAACTCGCTAATCGTTGGCAACTCGGCCACACGCCTTAAAGCCTCGACGGCGTATTGCTCAACCTCAACGCCTTCTGCTGTAGCCTTTTTGGTGAGCAGCGTTTTAAGCTCCATATCCATTGGCAATGTCATTACTGATTCCATAAATGCAACCTCCGTAAAATCAAGGGTACGTTTGTTTGTATTACTTTATTCCTGCCAAGCGATTTTTTCTAACACTATATTGGCGCGAGCTTTTACACGCGCTTGAATCTATTGCCCGCTCACTTCTTGCGACGAATCGAATACAGCTTGCTCTCCGTCCGAATTAGCAAGCGCTCGCCCACTATCGCGGGTGAAGCCTGTGCCATTTCGTCGAGTGTATTCACATGCAATAGCTTGAACTCTTCGCCCGCCGCCATGACGAAGGTTTGGCCTTCTTCGCTCAGGCAGAACAGCTTGCCGTTGTAAGCCCACGGCGAAGTCGTGAACGCCGTCGCCGCCGGGTCAATGCGCGTCTTGTAAGTCAGCTTGCCGGTCTTGGCTTCGAAGCGGCTCAGGATGCCCGTCTCGGTCAGCGTGTAAACGCCGCCCTCATAAGCTACGGGTGAAGGCAGATAAGTTCCGGCGCGGGGTTGTGACCAGGCGACATAAGCGTTGGAACTCTCTTCTTTGCCGAGCGAGATGTCACCCATTGCACCGGGACGCAGCGCGAATAACGACCCGCCGCGTCCGGCGTCGAGGTAAAGCAATCCGTCATAAGCGAAGGGCATCGGAATTGGTGCGGCTGACATTCCCGCCATGCGCCACAGTTCTTTCCCTGCCAGGTCGTAACTCACCACGACCTCTGGGCCTACGGCCACAATCTCAGTGCGCAGCGCATGCCGCCAGACAAAGGGCGTAACCCAGGCTGAACGCCTTCCTTTCGGGCCGATTTCCCGAGGCGTGCGCCAGACCAGCTTGCCGGTTTGTTTGTCGAAGGCCGCGATGTATTGCTGCTTTTCGTTGTCGTTCACGATCACCAGCAGGTTCCCGATCAGCGCGGGCGAACTGCCAGTGCCGAAATCGAGATAGATCGGATTGGCTTCGAGCGGCGTCGTCCACACCTGTTTGCCCTTCAGGTCATAGGCCCACAGCCCCAGATTCGCTACGTAAACATAAACCAGCTTTCCGTCAGTCACAGGGCTTTCTGAGGTAAAGCTGTTCTTGCGATGCCGCCCGCCCGGCGGTTGTCCCGTGAAAAATTCGTTTTGCCATTCGACCTTGCCGCTCTTCAGGTTCAGGCAATAGAGCGAGTAATGAAGCTTCACTTCTTTCGGCAATTCGATGTCGCGCTCGGTTACTTTCTCGATCACCTGATTCATCGGCAGCCCCTGTTTTTGCAGCTCCGCGACATATTCGTTGCTATATTCCGTCCCGACCTGGGGCGGTTTTGACTTGCCTTCGGTCGTGGCAGTCGTGAGGTAAACTTTGCCGCCCGTCACGATGGGCGATGACCAGCCACGCCCTGGAATTGGCTGCGACCACTCTACGTTCTCCGTCTTTGACCAGCGTTCGGCCAGCCGTGCATTCGTGCCTACGGGGTTCGCGTCCGGCCCACGAAACTGCGGCCAGACGAGGTCTTGGCCGTATGCCGTGAGCGACGCCAGCAACATCGCGCATACCAAAAAGATTTGGAGCAAAGGGCTGCTCTTGGGGTCGTTGATTTTCATTTCTCCTCCGATTCGCTCAATTATGAATGACGGTAAAACTTTCTGCTGAACAGGGACAATAGGCAGGAGAAGATTATCGGTCAAGCACCTGCGCTGTACCGGTTCGCGGTTGGGCTGGTATACTGGGCACCGCACGTTGTCACACTTTCCCGCAGGAAATATGAATACATCGAATTACTTGGATAAGCTCGCCGAAGTGGCTGAGCGGGTTGAGGGTTACTTCCGCCGTTCGACGATGTTTGCGCTAGTCGCGCTGGCCGTCATCGCAGGCGGATTAACTGGCCTCGTCTTGTCTTATCAACTGAGTTTCACCAGCTTCGCCGCAGAAGTGGACGCCTTGCAAGACTATCGCCCGGCGGAGGTCACCTATGTTTATGCCGATGACGGCAAGACGGTAATCGGCGAACTCTCGCTCGAACGGCGCATTCCGCTCACATATGACCAACTACCCGAAAACCT
>JANNUY010001144.1:0-5164 GCA_031414155.1 Acidobacteriota bacterium | reverse complement strand
ATGGTCTTTAACCGCGAGAATTGCGAATAGCGTGTTGTACAGTTTGACGATCCCGCCTTACGAGCGTAGCTTGTCCGCAGCCACTTGGACTTTCTCAGTTGTATTTCTCGAGCCACGAAGCATTTCAGATCCTCTAGCTTTTGGATTGCTTCAGCGACTTGGTAAACGCAACCAATTATTAACTTGGCCTGGTTTTTACCAGACCATCAGAATGTGCCGGATCAGTTGCCGTCATCAGCCTGACATTATTGTCATGACTTCAGCGGCCAACGACCCAGGCACAGGAGAACCGTTATGGATCCGATTTTGTATTGGAATGCAGTCGCTCTTGAGGCCAATAAAGTTGATTTCTCAAGAGAGAAACCTGAAGGTCCCGAACAAGCCGGCCCGACGCTGAGTTCGCGCGCGTTAGCCATCGTGCATCTGGCGATGTATGACGCTTACGCCAAAACCAGCGGCGAAGGCTTGGCACCTTATCTCACTCCGGCGACGTTACCGCCGCCACCGCCGCCGTTTCCTCCACCGCCGCCGCCTTCTGCCAATACGGCAGCGGCAGCAGTAGCGGCTGCCGCTCACGCTACGCTGTCGAAGCTTTTCCTTAAGCAAAAACCTTTCTTCGATCAGAAGCACACGGAAGCTGGGTTGACCGGCACGGTGGCTGAAGTGCAGGGCGGTCATCAGTTCGGCTTGGCCGTAGCGCAAGCCTTGTTGAAAAAACGCAAAGACGACCCCGGTGGGGGCGATGACGGCTACGCTTATTCGATGGCGCGTTATGCCCATCGGCCTGACCCTGATAATTCCGATCAAGGGTTTCACGCTCCTTTTTACGGCGCGTCGTTCGGCACGAATTACTTTCTGGCAACGGTTCAGCAAACGCTTGATAGCCCACAAAGTTTTCTGGCTGGTGAATACATAGCCGCCTTGCAACAGGTGCACGAAAAAGGCATTGCGCCGGAACTCACCGCTACGTTGCCCGCCGGCAGTTCGCCGCGCACTCCCGAAGAAACACTCATCGGAATTTTCTGGGGATACGACGGAGCCAAAAATCTGGGGACGCCGCCGCGCCTTTACAACCAGATTGTGCAAAAGGTCGCCGAAGCGCGCAGCAATACGATTGCGCAAAATGCCTGCTTGTTCGCTTTGATCAACGGTGCCATGGCGGATGCGGGCGTCATGGCGTGGCAACAAAAATACGTGCATGACTTTTGGCGTCCGGTGGTGGGAATCCGGGAACACGATGAATCCATGGGGCCTGCGGCCAACGTGGACGTTGGTGCGATTCACGCCAATTGCGATCCCTTCTGGCTCCCGCTCGGAGCGCCCAATTCCAACCGTGACGGGAAGAACTTCACCCCACCTTTTCCAGCTTATCCGTCAGGACATGCGACCTTCGGTGCGGCGGCGTTGCATATGACGCGGTTGTTTTACGGCGTCGCCACCAGCGACCACGGCCCTGACATCCTGGGCAAAGACCTGAAGAACGATCCCACCGGCGACACCGATTTGATCTTCGTTTCCGACGAACTCAACGGCAGGAACAAAGATATCAAGGGCTCGGTGCGACCCCGCCACGTCCGCAGCTTCCCCGGCGGCCTGTGGGAAATGATCGTCGAAAACGGACGCAGCCGCGTCTTTCTCGGCGTTCATTGGGTGTTCGACGCTTTTGCGCTACAGCAAGATTCCGATGAACCAGACCTGTTACGCAATATCGGCGGCGTGATTCTCGGCTTGAAAATCGCCGAAGAAATCAGCTTGCACAGTCCCGTTTTCTCGCTGACCCAACATCCCAAAGCGGCGAAGGCCCTAGCGGCTCAAACGACGACCGCGAAGAAAGGCCGCAAGGCTTAACCCTCAAAACCATTCGGTCTACGCAAAACGGGAAAGCTCGCACGAGCTTTCCCGTTTTGCGTGTTTTTAGCTCCTCACGATTTTGATACACGTGATTAGCCGAGTTTATTTTTCTTCCCTGCGCATCTTTACTAAATCGGACTGACCAATTAGATTGCCCTTTATGCCTTTGCACGACACGTATGCCTTTGTGCTGCGCAGTTTCACGCTGAAAGAGGCCGATAAAATCTGCGTTTTGCTCACGCGCGACGCGGGTCAGGTGCGCGGCGTAGCCAAAGGCGCACGGCGGTTGCGCAGCCGTTTCGGCGCGAGTTTGGAACCGTTCACCGAAGTTCAAATTACGTATCACCAAAACGAAAGCAAAGAGTTAGTCCAGCTTTCGAGTTGCGAAATTGTGCAATCCAATTTCGCCGCCGGCATCAGCAGCGAACGGCTGGGCGTCATTCATTACCTGACCGAATTGCTGATCGAATTCACTCCGGCGCACGAACCCAACGAACTGGTTTATCGGTTGGTAACGGCTACGGTTGAGGCGCTGAAAGCGGCGGACGACGCGCAACTCGTCGCGCTGACTCGCTATTTTGAAGTCTGGCTGTTGAAACTCGCAGGCTTTCTCGCCGATATGAAAAGCTGCGGCGATTGCGGCAGAGCGTTCGATGAGAACGAAACCATTTGGCTCGACAACGAAGGCCAACCCCATTGCCGCACTTGCAGCGACAGCATGGGCGACGCGCTCGTAGCGACAACGCGGCAAACGTTGCGCGCAATGCTGACGCAAGCGCCGAACAAGTTTTTGACGATTAAGACTGATGCCGTGACCTTGCAATCGCTGGGCGGCATCACGATTCGCTTGATTCATCGCGTGCTCGAACGCGCATTGAAATCTTATGACCTTTTAGACCGGCTCAGGCCGATGGCAACCAGTTAGGGATAGAACAGGTTAGAAACCTGCGCTACGAATTTTACGAGGAGATCAACAAGACAACGATGGCTAAGAAATATGTTTACACGTTTGCTGACGGCAAAGCCGAAGGCAATACGACGATGAAGGGTTTGTTAGGCGGCAAGGGCGCGAATCTGGCCGAGATGACTAATGCGGGCTTGCCCGTACCGTCAGGCTTCACGATTACGACCGAAGCCTGCAACGCTTATTACGCCGAGGGCGAGCAGTTCCCCGAAGGCATGTGGGATCAAGTCACGGGCGCGTTGAAAAACACCGAACTCGTCACGGGCAAGAAATTCGGCGGCGCAGAAAATCCGCTGCTAGTGTCGGTGCGTTCAGGCGCGAAATTCTCGATGCCGGGCATGATGGATACGGTGCTGAACCTCGGCTTGAATGACGACACGCTCAAAGCACTCGCCGCGCTGACCGGCAACGAACGCTTTGCGTGGGACGCCTATCGCCGCTTCATTCAACTGTTCGGCAAGATCGTGCTGGGCGTAGATTCAGAAAAATTCGAGCATGTTTTTGAAGGCTATAAAAAGAAACTCGGCATCACCGAAGACACCGCCGTTGACGCGGCGACGCTGGCCGAAGTCGTAGGCGATTACAAAAAGCTCGTTAAAAAAGAAACGGGCAAACCGTTCCCGACTGATCCGCAAGAACAGTTGCGTTACTCGATTCAAGCGGTGTTCGCTTCGTGGAATGGCCGCCGCGCCAAAGACTATCGCCGCATCAACAAGATTGACGACAACCTCGGCACGGCGGTGAACGTGCAAACGATGGTCTTCGGCAACCTCGGCGAAGATTCGGGCACGGGCGTCGCCTTCACGCGTGACGTAGCCACAGGCGAGAATGTGCTATACGGCGAATACCTGCAAAACGCGCAGGGCGAAGACGTGGTCGCGGGCATCCGTACGCCGAAAGCCATCGCGCAACTGCACGAAGAAATGCCGGAAATGTATAACCAGTTCGCGGCGCTGGCGAAAAAACTTGAGACGCATTACCAAGACGTGCAAGACCTCGAATTCACCATCGAACGCGGCAAGCTCTATATGCTGCAAACGCGCAACGCCAAGCGCACCGCCGCCGCCGCCGTCAAGATTGCGGTAGATCATTTCAACGAAGGCGTGATTGACAAGCGCACCGCTATCACCCGCGTCGAACCCGCGCAACTCGATCAATTGCTGCATCCGCGCATTGACCCGAAAGCGCAACTCAACGTCATCACCAAAGGCTTGCCAGCTTCGCCCGGCGCAGCGACCGGCACCGTCGTGTTTGATCCAGACGAAGCCGAAGCCATGCACAAAGATGGCAAGAAAGTAATTCTCGTCCGTGTCGAGACTTCGCCTGAAGACTTTCACGGCATGGTTGCGGCTCAAGCAATTCTGACGGCGCGTGGCGGTATGACCAGTCACGCCGCTGTCGTGGCGCGCGGCATGGGCAAGTGTTGCGTCGCCGGTGCGGGCGATGTCGCGGTTGATTACGCCAACCAGCAATTCACTGTCGGCGGCGTCACGGTCAAGAAAGGCGAATCGCTCACGCTGAACGGTTCGACCGGCGAAGTCATTCTCGGCGAAGTGCCGCTCATCAAACCCGAAGTCAGCGGCGATTTCCGCACGCTGATGGAATGGGTCAACGAGTTCCGCAAACTTGGAGTCCGCGCCAATGCCGACACGCCGCACGACGCCGAAGTCGCGCGCGGTTTCGGCGCTGAAGGCATCGGCCTCTGCCGCACCGAACACATGTTTTTTGAAGGCGACCGCATTGACAGCGTACGCCAGATGATTCTCTCGTCGGCGGATTTCAAAAAGCTCGAAGGCGAACTCGCTACGGCCAAAGCCGAAGCTGAAAAGGCCCGCGGAGAAAAGAAGAAAGAAGCCAACAAGCGCGTCAAAGACCTTGAGAAAAAAATCGCCAAGCCCGAAGCTCTTTATCGCGGCGCACTGGCTACATTACTCGACCTGCAACGCGGCTATTTCGTAGGCATCTTCCAGGCGATGGACGGCTTCCCTGTCACGATTCGCACGCTTGATCCGCCGCTGCATGAATTCGTGCCGCACGACGACAAGACGCTCAAAGAACTGGCGACCAAGATCAAGATGCCGTTCAAAGAGGCCAAAGCCAAAGTTGAATCGCTGCATGAATTCAACCCGATGCTCGGCCATCGCGGCTGCCGCTTGGGCATCATCTATCCCGAAATCACCGAGATGCAGGCGCGCGCCATTTTTGAAGCCGCCGTCATCGTGCAAAAAGAAGGCAAAACGGTGAAGCCCGAAATCATGATTCCGCTCGTCGGCAACGTTGTCGAACTCAAGCTACAAGCCGATGTCGTGCGTCGCGTCGCCGCTGAGGTTTTCGAGAAAGAAGGCGTCA
>JANNUY010001143.1:0-2062 GCA_031414155.1 Acidobacteriota bacterium | reverse complement strand
CAACTGCTTTTGAAGATCGTGTCTTTCTTATGGCGCATCACGTGGTGGCCGTAATCTTTCTCGAAGCGCGTGAATTTCTTTTCGGCGGCTTCATAAGTCAGGTCATGATGTTTCGCCAATCGCTTGATGTCGGTCTTGGTGACTTTGATCCAGTCGTAGGTGCAGCAATAGCCTGGGCATTTCGCGCAATCGTATTTCAGGCGCGGCGTTTTCAATACGGGTAGTTCTTTTTTCGTCATAGTGGGTTTTGTTCGTTGGAATCAGTAAAGCAACGCATACTTATCATCGTCGGTAGGGAAACAGCAACCAATCGTAAGGAGTATCAATTCATGAAACGTATCAGCTTATTCGCCGCGTTCGCTTTATGCAGCGCGCTCATTTTTTCACTCAGCTTCGCGCAAGCCCAACGCGCTCCGCGTGTGACGCGGCCAGTGAGACCACCCGCAACCCCTAATTCGCAATCTGCAATCTCAAATCTGCAATCCAACACGTTGCCGCTCAAGCGCGTCATCCTTTACAGCAACGGCGTAGCCTATTTCGAGCGGCGCGGACAAGTCACCGGCAAGGCCGAAATCAATCTGGCCTTCAAACAATCGCAGGTGGATGACGTGCTTAAATCGCTGGTCGTACTCGATCTCGGCAAAGGCCGCGTAGGCGCGGTGAGTTACATCTCGTCGGCTCCGCCCGATGCGCGGTTGAAAGAGATTCCGTTTTCGATTGGCGCGGCGAGTGACCCGACGACGGGCGGATTGGCTGCGGTGCTGCGCCAGGATGCGAAACAGTTGGTGGCGCGTTACATCGCCAAAGCCGACCAGCAGGAAACCTGCCTCGAACAAATCGCCAAAGAGAAAAAGGCTGCGCAGGAAGAATTGAATCGCTGGCAAGCTAAGTTGAATGCTGCGATCAAAAACCCGACGCTCGAACGCAAACTATGAGCGAACTAACTGACAACGAATTCACCTGGCTGACCAGCCAGACGGAGTATCGAGAAGTGCGCCGTTCAAAGCACAGTGACGAACTGCGCTGGCTGGTCAACCGCGAGACGATTCGTAACGAAACGACGGGCGAGACCGTGACGCGCTCGCACCTGCGGCATCCGGGCATTTGCGTGATGGTTCCGTTCACCGATGACGGCGGCATCGTGTTGATGCGGCAATATCGTTATGCGGCGAATGAATATTTGTGGGAACTGTCGGCGGGTACGTTGGAAGGCAGGGAAGAGAACGGGCGGATGGTGGCTGTCGAAACGCCGGAAGAATGCGCGCGCCGCGAATTGTTGGAAGAAACGGGTTACGAAGCGCGCGAATGGCAAAAGCTTTGTGAGTGTTACGCGCTGCCGGGGATGAGCGATGAACTGATGCACATCTTTTTCGCACGCTGTTTAACGCTACGCGAACAGTCGCTCGACGTGGGCGAAGTGATTGCCGAGATTCGCTCGTTTACGTTGGTGGAATTGCGCGCGATGATCGAACGCGGCGAGATTCGAGATGCCAAGACGCTGGTCGGGTTGTTTTACGCGCTTGCTGCGAACTGAATTGAGTCAGTCAAATCTCAGCGGGCCAAACGGTGAAATATCTTGTGAGATTTTTCCTCGCAAGACTAATTCGCTGATGAGCTTGGCAGTAATAGGCGTGAGTAGTATTCCGTTTCGGTAATGCCCAGTTGCATAAACCAGTCCTTCGTACCGAATGTCGCAGCCCAAGACTGGCCAGTCGTCTTGCGAGTTACGTGGACGTAAGCCTGCCCAGATTTCACGAGTCGGCTGATTGGCAAACGCGGGAGCGATTTCGGCTGCGTGTTGAATGACGGCGGCGATGCCTTCAGGTGTCGTGCCTTTGTCGAAGCCCACTCGCTCAGTCGTAGAACCAGCAATGGCAAAGCCTTCGTAACGAGGGATAACATATCCGCGGCCTGAGTAAATGACATGGCTTAAAGGCGGATGGGGCATTTCCAGTGCGACCATTTGTCCGCGTATCGGCTCAATGCGTATGTCTTGAATTCCGTAAGGGTCTGTCAACTCGACATCATTGAGCCACGCGCCTGCGGTCAGAATAGTAGTTGT
>JANNUY010001142.1:0-2884 GCA_031414155.1 Acidobacteriota bacterium | reverse complement strand
GCGCTTCGTTGTGAATGCAATGACCCGCCGTCAACACATAACGCGAAGCCACCATCGTACCTGAGCAACCGCCCGTCTGACCGTTCGGCCAGCGAATCAGCAGCTTGGTAATCGCACGCCACGGATAAACCGTCGTATTCGATATGTTGGTACGATTGTCAGCGCCGATCACTGAATTAATCAGATTGCCATCGGCATCTTTTTGCGGTTCGCCATTTTTGTCCTGGTCGCCCAAGCGAGCGTCAGAACCCACGTTGCTGGTTGTCACGTCTAACTCGCCTCTCACTTGCACACGGCGGCGCAAGTTCAGCGTGTTAGCCGGAGCTTCTTCCTGCTTGGTCACCACGTTGAAGGTGACTTCCGCTGCGGCTTCTTCCGTGATCGAAAAACCTTTTTGCGCAGGCTGAACTTCTTCGACCACGTTCAGCCATTCTGATGCGAGTTGCGCCTTGGGGTCGTTCTTGTCGTAAGGCTTGAGCGGCACGGGTTGCAGCCGTTCGACCTGTTCGGTTTGCGGCGTGAAGCGGCGTTGCGGGGCCGATTGCGCGCCTGCGTTGAAATTGATTACGCCGCTAAAAGCGATGCCTGCTGCTAAACCGAGACCTAAGCCAAACGTTGCGATTTTGTTTTTCATAACTGTCCTCTCGTTTTCATCCTGCTGTTTATTGTTCTTTGCGTTCGGTATTCCTATTTGATTTTCCGACGCTGCTTTCTCTCGTTACGCACAGCACTACTTCAACCGCTGTGCCACGGCTTTGAGTGAAAGTGAAAGAAGCTCGCAACTTACTTAAAACAAAAGAGTTTTTCTGATGAGGCAGTTTGAAACGCGGCGTGGTGTGAGGCTGTTGAGGAAGGGAAGCAAACCGTGCGGTTAGTCACGAACTACCGAAACGGTTTGTCAAAAAGCAAAAGGGAGAAACGATGTTGGTTGTCATCGTTTCTCCCTTTCATACACCCGCCGCGACTCGAACGCGGGACCTTTAACTTCGGAGGCTAACGCTCTATCCATCTGAGCTACGGGTGCAAAGAACGGGCAGACAATACTCCACGGCTTAGAGCGTGGTCAATTTGCCTGCGCGAAATGAGCGGCGTCAATCCTTAATAGGCTCGGCTTGGCCGTGCGTCAGTTGGCGTCCGTGAAAGGCGTTGATGAATGAGGTAACGTTGAATGAGGTGGTGACGACGGCGCGACTTACGTCGAGCGACAGCAGGTTTTGAAAGCGTCCGAGCGCGTAGGTCGAGCAGCACGCGATACCTGCGTAACCCGCCTGTCATCACTCAACCAATCGAAACGCCGCACCGCACCTGCTCGTCCTGCTGCGCGAAGCCTCGAATGGGCAATTGCTCGGTACGTTATGCGAAGCCCTCGGACAACTCGGCGAGACGGCGGCTGCGCCCGACGCAATCAAGTTGCTCAATGACGAACGCCCCCGGCGTGCGGCGTGCGGCCTGCGCGGGCGTTGGGACGGCTGCACGTGCGGACGGCGTTGGAACCGTTGGAACGATTGGCGCGAGAGGACGCGGCAGAGAGCGTCAAGCTGTCGGCGGCTGCGGCTGCGTGGTTAATCAAAGCCACCACTGGTTAGTCGCCGCGTCGCACAGTATTCTGCCTGCGGCTGTGCGTCAGCCAATTTCCTCAGAAAATGAACATTACGAAGGAGGTTCGCTTTGGCTAAGAGGAAGACAAAATACTTGCCTGAAGATGCTGCGAGCGTTGGCGAAATACTGCTTTACCAAACCGCAGATGGGTTGAGCCGTATCGAAGTCCGACTGGAAGATGAAACCGTCTGGCTCACCCAGAGCTTGATGGCTGAACTGTTCCAGACCACGAAGCAAAACATCAGTCTGCATATTCAAAATGTCTTTGAAGAAGGTGAATTGCTGAGAGCGGCAACTGTCAAGGAATCCTTGACAGTTCAACAAGAAGGCAGTCGCACGGTGCAACGAAGCCTTGAGTGCTACAACCTCGACGTGGTTATCTCAGTCGGCTATCGCGTCAAATCGCTGCGCGGCACGCAATTTCGCATCTGGGCTACGCAACGCTTGCGGGAATACCTGATTAAAGGCTTCACGATGGATGACGAACGCCTCAAACGCGCAGGCGGCGGCGATTACTTCGACGAATTGCTGGCGCGCATCCGCGACATTCGTTCGTCTGAAAAAGTATTCTGGAAAAAGGTACTCGACATTTACGCCACCAGCATTGATTACGACCCCAGGGCTGAAGCCTCGCAAACGTTTTTCGCAACGGTGCAAAACAAAATGCACTGGGCGGCGCACGGCCACACCGCCGCCGAAATCGTTCACCTGCGCGCCGATGCCGAACAACTCCATATGGGCATGACGAATTGGCAGGGCGGCAAGATTCGCCCAGCCGAAGTCATCATTGCCAAAAATTATCTCAACGCCGAAGAACTCGACGCGCTCAACCGCATCGTTACGCTTTATCTGGATTTCGCCGAATTGCAGGCCATGAACCGCAAACCGATGACGATGCAAAACTGGCTCACCAAACTGGATGATTTTATGCGCATCAGCAACCGCGAGATTTTGACGCACGCGGACACCATCTCACACGAACAGGCCAAACTGAACGCCGAAACGGAGTTCGAGAAATATCGCGTGCAACAAGACGCCCTGCCTTCGCCAGTCGAAAAGCATTTTGAAGAGGCGATTAAAAAATTGCCCGCACTCAAACCCAAACGAAAGAAATAATGGCTACGCATTTTGCCGACAAACTGGTGCTGGCGCGTTGGGCACTGAAACAAGTCGGCAGTGACAATTTTGACCGCCTTTCCCTGTGGCTGCGCGTGCGTGCGGCGTTGGAGCAGTTAGAAAGATTGGCACAGAAAGATTCGTCAGAAAGCGTCGAGCTGTCGCCGAG
>JANNUY010001141.1:0-1354 GCA_031414155.1 Acidobacteriota bacterium | reverse complement strand
GCAACGCCAGCCGGTCGTAATGAACCAACTCGTGCGGCAGGATGGCTTGTTTTTAGGCTTGTATGACTTGCGTTACGCCCGGCGCGCTAATTGTTAGGTTCGAGTTTTTTGCAGGTCAGCGTAATCATCGCTTCTTTTTATATAGCTTTATTTCAGCCGCGCCATCTTTTCGCGCAAAAAGCTGACGCAGCCCGGCACTTGCGCTTCGGTCAATCCGTGCAGCAACAGCGGCCCGCGAAAGCGGTTCTTATGCAACAGCGTCACGTAGCGTTCATAGTCCAGCTTGCCGTGACCGGCGGGCAGGTGGCCTGCGTCGCCGTCGTGATCAAGGTCTTTGGCGTGTGCCAGCACTACGTCGCGGCCAATCAGGGCGAAGGCTTCGTCGAGGATTTCCCCCATGCGCGGCAGTTCGCCCGCTTGGAATAAATTCGCCGCGTCGAGGGTGACTTTGAGATAAGGCGAACCGATCTCGTCC
Organism: Acidobacteriota bacterium; assembly: GCA_031414155.1. Classification (GTDB taxonomy): domain Bacteria; phylum Acidobacteriota; class Blastocatellia; order RBC074; family RBC074; genus JACPYM01. The sequence continues at coordinate 879 of JANNUY010001141.1, read as the reverse complement.
ATCAACCGCCGCGCCTGTTTGGCAGAATCCACTACGTTGTTCACTTCCGGCTCGAAGGCGAGCGTCACGCGGTATTGCCGCGCAATGGCGGCGGCGGCGCGCATGCACTCGGCCATGTCGCGCCAGGCTTCCGGCGTAGCGTTGTCAGGATGCCGCCGCCACATGCTCGTGCGGTCGCGTGTACCCGAACACAAATGAATTTTTGTGACGCCCATTGGCTTACAGGCGGCGGCCAGTACGCGCAACCGGCGCAACCCCGTCTGGCGCTGTTCGGCGTCGGGATGGCACATATTGAACGTACCCGCTACTGAAGCGATGGTGATGTCGCGCTCAGCGGCGGCGCGCCGAATCTGCTGGGCGAGTTCCGGCGTAATCTCATCCGGCATCATTGGCAGACCCGCGCAATCCATACTGAGTTGCACGCAATCCAGCCCGCTCGCCTTGACCGCATCCAGCCGTGCCGCGAGCGTTCCGTTGCGAAAGGTTCCCAGCAAGACGCCAATCCTGATCGGCGAAATCTGTTTCGCGCTGATGTGTCCGCTGGCAACGAATGTGGCAGCGACGGATTGCGTAGCCTTCGTCAGAAACGCGCGACGCGGTTCTTGTTTATGTTGTTTGCTCATAGAATCCTCTTTTCAATCACTGGTAGTGATTGAATCCTGCGGTTTCTCTAGGTACGCATCGCTTCCAACGTGCAGTCTTTTGCAATCGAAACAATGACACCGATGGAAAGCCTGCCGGATCCGTATGGTTGTTGGCGAAGCTACATGCTGGACGTGGTACATCACCAAACTCCGATTACGACATTGCTCTTATTTCGCTGAAAATTTCTACACCTTTTTGTTCGAGTTCCTCGCTGTATGCTAACAAATCCAACTG
>JANNUY010001140.1:0-2122 GCA_031414155.1 Acidobacteriota bacterium | reverse complement strand
ATCGTCAGCCGCGCAGGTTTCGAGACCCTGAACAAACCGAATATCGCGGTGACGCGCAACGTGCCGACGATTGTCGAATTCACGCTCGTACCCAAAATCAACCTCAGCGATAAAGTCGAAGTCAGCGCCACGAACGCCGCCGCCAATCCGATTGAACAAGGCGCTTCGCCGTCGCAGGACTTGCAACGCGAGCAGGCCAAAGACACGACGAATCGGCCTGACACGGTGAGCGATACGTTGCCGCTGTTGCCCGGCATCGTACGCACCGATCAAGGCCAGTTGCGCATCTTCGGCGGCAACGAAAACCGCAGCGCGCTCGTCGTGAATTACGCCGACGTGACCGATCCGGCGACCGGACAATTCGGGCTGACCGTACCGATTGACAGCGTGCAAACGATCAACGTTTTCCGCACGCCTTATCTCGCGCAGTTCGGACGCTTCACCGCCGGCGTCGTCTCGGTCGAGACGCGGCGCGGCGGCGATAAATGGAACTATGAAATCAATGATCCGTTCCCTGAGTGGCGTATCTTGCGCGGTCGCATTCGCGGGTTGCGTGATGCGACGCCACGCTTGACGGTCAACGGCCCGCTTGTCAAGAACAGGCTCTATCTTTCGCAAGGGATTGAATACAACCTGAAACATCCGCGCGTGCTGGCGCTGACCTTTCCCAACAACGAATCGGTCAACGAATCAGTCAATGCTTTCACGCAACTCGATTATCTGGCTTCGGCGACGCATTCGCTGATGGGCACTTTGCACATCGCGCCGCGCAAGTCGCGCTGGTTCAACCTCGACTTTTTCAATCAACGTCCGGTCACGCAGAATTTCAGCGCGCGCGATTACACTGGAACCATCGTTGATCGTTTCACCTTGGGCGCGAACCTGTTGGAAAGCGTGATCTCAATCAAACGCGCCGATCAAGACGTATGGCCGCAAGCCGTCGGCGAAATGACGCTCACGCCCACGCAAAATTTCGGCAGCTATTTCAACGAACAGAAACGCAATTCAAGTCGCGCTGAATGGCTCGAAATGCTTTCGCTCGCGCCGCACAAAAGTTTTGCGGGCGATAGCAATTGGAAGCTGGGCGGTGGACTCACGCGCACTTATAACGACGGCGTTTATCTGGCGCGTCCAATCAACATTCGTGACCTCAGCGGCACTTTGCTCAAGCGCATCGAGTTCGCAGGCGGAGCGCCTTATGACCGGCAAGACACCGAAGCCACCGCCTTTGCACAAAACCATCTCGTAGTGAACCCGCGCCTGGCCGTAGATTTCGGCGCGCGTTTCGAGCGGCAATCTATCACCGGCGTAGCCCGCATTGCCCCGCGCCTCGGCATTGCGTGGACGCCGTTCGGCAATACCAAAACCGTGATACGCACTGGCTACGGATTGTTTTATGACCGCGTTCCGTTGAATGTTTTCGCGTTTGATCGTTTCCCTGAACAGATCGTGACGGTAACGGGCGCGGTTCCGATTCGTTATCGCAACGTGACGGGTGCGGTTTCGACCAAAGACGGCGCGTTGGTCTTTCGCAATGACAAGGCGGGTAACTTTGCACCTTATTCAACGACGTGGACGCTCGAAGGCGAACATCCTGTGACGAATTTCGTGCGCTTGCGGCTGGGCTATCAGGAAAGCAATTCGCACGGACTCGTTACGCTCGTGCCTAACTCATCAGCGAATGTTTTAACCGGTGGGGGACAGTCGCGTTATCGCCAGTTTGAAATCACTACGCGCATCGGCATGCGCGAAACGCAAAACCTAATGGTGTCTTATGTGCGTGCGCGTTCGCGCGGCGATTACAACGAGTTCGCTAATTATATCGGCAGCTTTCCCGTGCCCGTCATTCGCCCGAACTTCCGCACGAACCTGCCCGCTGATTTGCCAAATCGCTTATTGATTTGGGGGCGACTGACCTTGCCGTGGCAGATTCGCTGGTCGCCGTTGGTTGAGTATCGCAACGGCTTCCCCTACTCCATCGTAGACGCTGGGCAAAATTATGTAGGCGTGCCGAACGCTACCAACCAACGCTATCCAAATTTCTTTTCACTCGATTCGCGCTTCGCCAAAGACTTGCCGATTAACCAGCCGGTCGCCAAAATTTTGCGTTACAAGTTGAGTG
>JANNUY010001139.1:0-7379 GCA_031414155.1 Acidobacteriota bacterium | reverse complement strand
CGACGTTTGTTAGGTCGGCGGTAGCTCGGCTGAGACTTTTTGATTTTTCGGGACTGAAGGCGACGAGACTGGCTCCTTGTCTGGCAGCCAGTCTCCCGTGAAAACCTCAATCACGTTTTTAGCGGTGCCTACCAACGGCGTAGCGTCAAGTGCCGTATTCACAATGCCGCGCAGCCAGCCTTTTTTCTTCACTTCATAGCCGACCATTCCGACGGTCACGGCGACGCCCACGACGGGTAAGGCTTTGCCGATTTTTTTCACGATGCGCATGCCACCGGCCCGCGCCACGCTGCGTAATAGATTTGCCATCAGCTTGCTTTCTTCTGTTCGGCCTGCACTTTTTTATTCAGCCACTTGGCGATGCGTTCGATAAAAGGCCGCAGCGGTTTGAAAAATTTGGCGCGCCAATCGTTTTGGCTTTCGCGCCACGTCGTGTGGTACTTCTCAACGTAAGAGCGAATCTTGCCTTCGTACTGATTCTTCTTGATGCCGTGCGAGAGCGTGAAGTGATAGTGCTGCGCAATGAGCGAATAAATCGAAGACGCCAGATTCGCCTTGAACGCCGCTTTCGCCGCGTAACGTTTCGTCCAGTTTTCGTTCGACATCAGCAATACGCCCGCCGCGACTTCGAGCCACGGTTGCGCGCCACCTTGTTTGGGATGGTAAAGCGCGGGCAGGTTTTGCGCCTGTTCGGCATAACCCGACAACCGCGAGTCGAGTTTGATGGTGTCTACAAAAACCAGCCGTGACAGCCCGCGTTTATGTTCGCCGGGTATGACGCTCAAAATGTTTTCTACGACTGGCTCAATGTCTTTAGGCAACTTTTGCGTAGACTGATTCTCAACCTTAATACTCATTCAATATAACTCCGCTAGAGCCTGTTTTGAAAATCAATGCCTGCCTTTACCTGAAGCGGATTTCGCCACAAAAAGGCACAAGAGCCACAAAAATTTTCTTCCCTTTTGTGGATTCTGTGCTTCTTTGTGGCGAAATCCCTCTCAAGCCAAAGCGGATATTCAATTTCAAACATGCTCTGATGACTCACTCTTAGAATGGGAAGCGGCTTGCGCGGCTTCCAGTGCTATGACGCGCTCTTGCAAAGCGCGCACCTCTTTCAATAACCGCGGCAATTTCGGGAAAGCCGCCGACGTATGCAACCAGTCGCGTTTGCTCATTGCGGGCGATCCGGCAATTGATTGACCGGCTTCGACCGAACTGGGAATACCGGTTTGCGCCGTGGCAAAGACGCCATCGCCAATCGTTAAATGTCCGGCGACTCCCACTTGTCCCGCCAGAATTACGTCTTTGCCAACTTGCGTGCTGCCCGACAATCCGACCTGTGAGCAAAGCATCGTGCGTTCGCCCACCGTGCAACCGTGTCCGACCTGCACCAAGTTGTCGAGCTTGACCCCGCGTCCGATAACCGTGGTTCCCAACGTCGCACGATCAATGGTCGAGCCTGCGCCAATTTCTACGTCGTCTTCGATCACGACGTTGCCCGTCTGATTGATCTTGTACCACGTCTTGTCGCTCTGTTGGGCAAAGCCGAACCCATCGCTGCCAATCGTTACGTGGTTTTGCAAAATGACACGCTCGCCCAATTCACAGGCTTCGCGCACGACGCAATGCGAATATAGCAAGCTGCCTTTGCCGATTTTCGCGTGGTCATAAATCACGCAATGCGAATGAATGACCACCTCGTCGGCAATGTCAGCGTCGGCTTCGATCACGACATAAGCGCCGATGCTCACGTTTTGCCCCAGACGCGCCAGCGGGGAAATGCTGGCTGTCGGATGTATGCCGGGCGGATAGCTGCGCGTTGGGTTGAAGATGTTCAACGCCTGAGCAAAAGTCAGATAAGGGTTCGGCGAAATCAATCCAACTTTGCCCGCTGGCAGTTGCGCAGCGTCTTGCAGGATGATTGCAGACGCCTCAGTCGTCGCCACCTGGCGCGTATATTTCACGTTGCTCAAAAACGTCAATTGACCAGCCCTAGCCGAGCCAATCGGCGCTACGCCGGTGATTTCAGTCGCAGCATCACCCGCGAACTGACAGCCTAACTGCGCGGCAAGTACACTGATTTGCATAGGTGAAAAAGGAGTCTCCCACTCAACTGGCGATACGATTCGGCATCTTAGGTGCGACATCTGCTTTGTTCAAGCCGCGCGTAAAATTAGGATTTACACTCGTCTGATAACAAGTATAATAATTTCGCCAGCGAAACAAATGTCTTATGAGGTAAACGAAATCCAGCAAAGCGGAGGAATTGAGATGCGAACCGATTACGTAAAAAATTATCTAACCTATCTGAAAGTAGAGAAGGGACTGTCAACCAACTCACTCGAAGCCTATCGCAACGACCTCACCAAGCTGACAGCTTTTGTCACTAAACAGCAGCGCGACATTTTGACGCTTGAACGCAGTGATTTGACCAGTCTGCTTATTTTTTTGAAAGACGAAGAAAATCTCGGCGATAACTCGATTGCGCGTTTTCTCTCGGCGGTCAAAGGGTTATACAGATTTCTGATCGCCGAAAAAATAATCAAACATGATCCGACTGCTTACCTCGAAAGCCGCAAGTCATGGCAAACGTTGCCGCGTTATCTCACGCCCGACGAAGTTGATTTATTGCTCGAACAACCGAATATCGCGGAACCCACCGGGTTACGTGATCGCGCGATGTTAGAGGTGCTTTATGCCGCAGGCTTGCGCGTATCTGAGTTAATCAATCTCAAGCTAGCCGACATCGAATGGGAACCGGGCGTATTGACATGCTTTGGCAAAGGGTCAAAAACGCGCCGCGTGCCGTTAGGCCAATCGGCCCTGAGTTATTTGCGTAAGTATGTTGCCGTTCGCAGCAAGTTGTTAGGCGATAATCAAGACCGTGACGAATTATTTATCGAAAAGCGCGGCAGCAAATTAACGCGCCAAAAATTCTGGAAGCTGATTAAAGGTTACGGCGAAATGGCTAAGGTCGGACACGTCACGCCGCATATGATTCGTCATACGTTTGCCACAGTGTTGCTGAGAAACGGCGCCGATTTGCGTTCCGTGCAAATGCTGTTAGGGCACAGCGATTTAGGTACGACACAAATTTATACGCACATAACCGATGACCGATTGACTGAAAGCTATAAGAAATATCACCCGCGTGCTTAACCCAATTTTGGTATGGCAACCTGTTAGGCTGCCATACGGATTCCTGCTATGACCAAACAAATCCTGCTTTTCTGCTTACTCACTTGCGTTACCAGTTTTGCCCAATCGCGCCCTAACGTCGTGTTTATTTACGCCGATGACATTGGTTACGGCGACATTTCGAGCTACGGTGCGACCGCGCTGAAAACGCCTAACATAGATCGTTTGGCAAAAGCCGGATTGCGTTTCACTGACGCACACGCCGCCGCTGCAACCTGCACGCCCTCGTGTTATGCCTTGCTGACCGGTGAATACGCTTTTCGCAAAAAGGGAACTGGCGTATTGCCCGGCGATGCGTCGCTGCTTATTGAACCGGGACGAACGACGTTACCTGTTATGTTTCAGCGCGCAGGTTATCAAACCGGCGTCGTAGGCAAATGGCATTTAGGGCTCGGCCCGTCGGGCGGCCCCGATTGGAATGGTGAAATTAAACCAAGCCCCAACGAAATTGGTTTCGGACACTCGTTTATTATGGCGGCGACCGGTGATCGTGTACCTACCGTGTATGTGGAAAATCATCGCATCGTCGGCCTCGATCCGGCTGATCCGATTAAAGTAGCTTACGATAAGCCGATTGGTAATGAACCTATCGGCAAGAAAAACCCTGAGTTACTTAAAATGCACCCCAGCCACGGCCACGATATGGCAATCGTCAACGGCGTATCGCGCATCGGTTACATGACCGGCGGCCAGGCTGCACTCTGGAAAGACGAAGACATGGCTGACGTGTTTACTTCGCAAGCGATCAAGTTTATTGAGTCTAACAAGGCGCAACCTTTCTTCCTGTATTTTGCCTTGCACGATCCGCACGTTCCGCGCCTGCCGCATCCGCGCTTCGTGGGCAAAACGACGATGGGGCCGCGCGGTGACGCCATCATTCAAGCCGATTGGTGCGTCGGCGCGGTGCTCGACGCGCTCGAACGATTGAGACTAACTCAAAATACGATAGTTATTTTTTCGAGCGACAACGGCCCGGTGGTAGATGACGGATACAAGGATGACGCCGTCACCAAGCTGGGCGCGCACAAACCCGCTGGCCCCTTGCGCGGCGGCAAGTACAGCAACTTTGAAGCAGGTACGCGCGTGCCATTTATTGTGCGCTGGCCCAAACAGGTAACTCGCGGTACGTCGAATGCGCTTATCTGCCAGATAGATTTTCTCGCTTCCTTCGCGAGTTACTTAAAACAACCGCTAGCTGATAAAGATGCGCCGGATAGTTTCAATATGATGTCGGCGTTATTGGGGAAAGATAAAATCGGGCGCGTCGCTTTGGTTGAGCAAGCGGGTTCGCTTTCTTTGCGGCAGGGAAGCTGGAAATACATCGAACCAAGCAACGGGCAGAAACTTAATCGAGCGACCAATACCGAGACGGGCAATGACACCGTGCCCCAGCTTTACGACTTATCGAAAGACTTGGGAGAAGTTACTAACCTGGCAGAAAAAAACACAGAACTCGTTAAACGAATGGCGGCTGAGTTACAGCGGATTCGGCAGAGTGCCAAAAGTAGAAATTAAGCTGTAGAAACTAGGTTGCATTGAGTTTCGCATGCAATACGGCTGCCAGTGAAATAAACAAGCCGTGAGGTGCCCACGCCGCTAAATCAATGGGAATGAGTCCGTTTTTCCCAGCGGTCTCAAACAAGCTCAAGGCCGCCCAGAAACAAAGCGCGAGCACAATGCCTAATCCAACCATCAGCAATCCGCCGCGCTGGCTGCGTCGGATTTGCGCAAACGCCAGCGGAAAAGCCAGGCAAGCTAAACTCAGGCAAGCGACCGGAAAAGTCAGCCGTTGCGCCTTATCCATTTTCAGCGAAGTTACTGAAAGCCCCACGCGCTCAACATCGCGGATGTAAAGTTTGAGTTGGGCTAGCGACATTTTGCTCGCCTCAAAGGCGGAGGCTTTGAATAACACGTCTCTGGTCAAATTTAATGAGGATGGTTGGGCTGACGGCGCTTGCAAGCGCGCTAAACCTGCGCCATCCGTCGAATAAGAAAAGCTGGGCGTGCCCTGAAGCATTTTATCTGCCGGGTTGGCACTGGCTTGCGGATAGAACAGGATTCCCTGCAAATAATAATTTTCCTCTTTTAGTTTAAGCTGCAATACGTCAAATTGCTCGGTGCGATTGCCGAGGTTGGTTACCTTAAAGCCCGCGATATTTTCGTTTTGATCCAGCACCCATTTTCGATCAAATTTAATCGCTGAGGTAATATCTCCGTCATTCCGCCCCTTAATGCGGCGAAACCGGTCATCCTGTTCGCGGTTGGTGGTGGGCAAAATAATTTCAGATAACAAATGCATCCCACCCAAGACCAGCAAGCTGAATAATAACATCGAAGCGAGCATACGCGGCAGGTTCTGTGCGTAATAAAACAGCACCCCAAGCTGGCCGGAGCGGGCCAAGGCCGCCGCCGTAACCACTAACGCCAGCATTACGGCAAACGGAGCGAAGTAATAAGCCATTTGCGGCGAAAGCAGGAAAAGATAGCCCAGTGCGTAATCTACTTTGATGTTGTTTTTACTTACGGAAGAAGAAATATCCAGTAAGGTAAATAACAAGACCGTACCGACCAGAATCCCCAGCGCCACGATAAAGAATTTTGCTACTTCACTGAGTAACAAATAATTCACCAGATTAAAGAACGAGGCTAGTTTAAGATTGCCTGAACGCGCTGCGGGAGCGGCTGTTTCACCTGCTGATTTAACTGCCTGGGGTGCTTGCGAGAAATTACGTATGATTCGATTTAGGTAATTTTTCAGGTGGAGTTGAGCCAGCCAAAAAAACATCAGCGCCAGTAGCGAGAAGATTCCGCCCAGCCACATCATGCCAGCGGCTGGCAGCTTGCCCGCGAGTACCCAGGCTTGCGTCGCGCTCAAGCTGGCATAAAAAAGAATGCAAAAGAAAAAACCGACTACTAACTTATAGAGATTTTTTGCCGTGCGCTGACCGGGGCTGAAATTAAGCACGCAAGCCACAATGACAGCGAACAAACACGCAAAACTCAGTATGAAACGGCGTTGAATTTCTACGCCAATAAGTCGCGTTTCATTGGCTGGCAGGGAATTATTGCTTACCTGCCGCAACAATCGTGTCGTTGAGCGAGAACCGATTTCATTGGGCGAAGCAGCCGTCGCGCCATTCGGCCCACGAGCCTGATTCAACGCCAATTTGTAGGTATATTCTTTGAAAGAAATGCTTTCGTGTTGTTGTGGCGTGAGTAACTTATCCAGCGAAATGCCATCCTGCAATTTAACTTCTACGATGGGTGACGCCTCACTATTGGGCGCAATCTCTTTGCTGATAATGCCGTGCCGTGCGGCAATTACCTGCATATTTTTGGTTTGCGGGTCTTCTTTAATAAGCAAGACTCCGTTCCACATCCCGGTTTGGCGGTCAATAGATTTAATTTGCAGCAGGTGATTGGGAATGTTGGTAATAAAAGTACGTGGGCGAATTTGCAGCGCAGCCTGATCCAGCGTGATGAGTTCGCGCAAGTTACGCAATTGGGCAATCGCACGCGGAGCCGTTTGCCAGGTTAACTGCAAGAGCAACGTCGTACCTAAAATTCCAAGCAGAGCAAAAGGTAACACGCGCGGCCAGCGACGCAAGGCCAGGGCTTCCATCGCCACCCATTCGCTCTCGGCAGATAGCTTGCTGAGGGCGATGGTTACACCCACGAGCAATGAGACAGGCAGCGTGAAGACGATCACGCCCGGCAATAGATTCAGCAGAACTTGCGATGACACTTGCCACGTAGAAAACGGTGACAACAAAAACTCAAGGTTGCGCGCTATCTGTTGCGAGAACACCAGCGTGGTGAGAATTGAAAAGGAAAGGAAGATAGGCGGCAGACTTTCCCGCAACAGATAGAAAAAAATCGTTGCGTACGGAAAGGAGAAGCGAAACTTCTGAAACTGAGGATACATTTTGCGTCCGATAACCAATCTTATGAATCTTTATCTGAGTTCCTAAATGCGTCTAATCCTCAATACTGTGAACATTTTTTCGTAGTGAATCATAGTCACAAAAATGTTCACAGTATTGAATCCTAAAGACTTACATAAAACCCTTTCCAACCATACACCGACGCCGAAGCATGTTTCAATCCACGCCCCGCTGAAGAAGCGAGGCGAACCCACAGACCAATTACTAACCCAACTCGACGCAGGCGTTTCAATCCAC
>JANNUY010001138.1:0-3394 GCA_031414155.1 Acidobacteriota bacterium | reverse complement strand
TCGGTCTCGTCGTCAACTGCAAACGTATCGTCCGCCTGTTACTGGCTGCGCCCACCGCGCAACCCGCTTAACGTGCGGCTCAAAACCAGTGCAACGTGCGCCTTGCGCCCTTTGCGCTCCGACTTTTTAAGTGGTCTCCTTTGGGTATTTATGCACGCTATTCTCTGGCGACGAATGGCGTGTTGATCCTGCTGGAGAGGCAGACTGACGAGCAACTCACGTGGTTTGATCGGGCGGGCAAGAAACTGGGAAGAGTTGGCCAGACAGGACTATATTCTAACCCTAGGCTTTCCCCCGATGGACAGCGAATCGTGGTGGGACGTACTAATCCACCAGCGCCATTCCAGGACATTCACCTGTTTGATCTGGCGAGCGGCGCGAGCACGCCCTTCACCTTTGATCCGGCGCATGATGAACGACCTATTTGGTCGCCGGATGGCGGTCGTATTGTCTGGGTTTCCGCGCGTGAGGGAGTGTTTGACCTTTTCCAGAAAGCCGCGAGTGGCTTGGGACAGGATGAGGTGTTGCTGAGATCAGCGTATCAGAAGTTTCCCTCTGACTGGTCAGCGGATGGTCGGTTCATTCTTTACACGGAAAGGAGTCCACAGACCAACGGTGGTGATTTATGGGTGCTGCCAATGGAAGGCGAACGCAAGCCCTGGGTCTGGCTGAACACGCCCGCCTTCGAAAGCGCAGCCACCATTTCACCGGATGGGAAATGGATTGCCTACCAGTCCAATGAATTCGGGCGCAACGAAATCTACCTACAGGCGTTTGTCCCTGGCGCTCCGGCTTCCGGCGGCAAAAAGCAGCTTTCGACCAGTGGCGGTGCGGGGCCGCTTTGGCGGCGCGATGGCCGGGAGCTCTATTACCTCACTGCGGATAGCAAGTTGATGGCGGTGGCGGTCACGCCGGGCGCGGAGTTGAAAGCCGGGACGCCGAAAGAACTCTTTGTTCCGAGCGGCTTCCGGGTGGACGCCGACAGTCACTACAGGCTGACGGGCGACGGGCAGCGGTTTCTGTTTGTGACGAGCGCGGACGAAGCGAGCGTGCCGCCGTTCACGGTCGTGCTGAACTGGATGGCGGAAGTGAAATAATGTGGAGTGCGGTTGGCTGTCCGCCGCTTTCCGTTCGCAAAACAAGACTTCTGCTTTACCTCGAATCGTTGCGCCTCGAAATTTCCGTTTTGACTTGAATGGTTTTGATAGCGAAAGCAAAAGCGGCGGCAAGCCGACCGCACTCCAAAAGAAGATGAAACGTAACCAAGCTCGCACCACCATCGCCGTGCAAGGCGCACGCGTACACAATCTCAAAAACGTCTCGCTCGAAATCCCGCGTGACCGTTTGATTGTGGTCACCGGTTTGAGCGGTTCGGGCAAGTCGTCGCTGGCCTTTGACACGGTGTATGCCGAAGGGCAACGGCGCTATATGGAATCGCTGTCGAGCTTTGCCAAGCGTTTCATCGCACAGGTCAGCAAGCCCGACGTAGACTTTATCTTCGGCCTCTCGCCCGTCATTTCGATTGAACAAAAGACGATGGGCAACAATCCACGTTCGACGGTCGGCACGATGACCGACATTGCGAGCTATTTGAATTTGCTGTTCGCTACGATTGCCGAACCGCATTGCCCGCGCACGAACGAGCCAACGCCGAGCCGTTCAGCCAATCAAATTCTCGAAGCGATTCTGTCTTTGCCTGAAGGTACCGAAATCGAATTGCGCGCGCCTGTGTTCAAGGTTTATGGCGAAGAGTTGGATTTTGTCTTCACCGAGTTACGCAAGAAAGGCTGTCGCCACTTGATCGTAGACGGCAAGCCCCTAGACATCTCTGAACAAATCGAACTGGACGAATCATCTTTCGTGCAAATGGGCACGGAGATGGGCAAAACGATGGACGCCGTCGTAGATCGTTTCGTCGTCAATCGCCTACACGAAAAAGCCATCAAAGCGGGCATCGCGGCGACGTTGTTAGTTGGCGATGGCCTTATGCAGATTCATCTGACGAAGGGCGCAAATAAGATTACGGCTGAAAAGTTTTATCGTGCGACGACCAGCGCGACGCATCATTTTGTTTACGGCGACATCCAGCCTGATTACTTCATGTTCAATAACCCTGAGAGCGCGTGCCGTACGTGCGGCGGACTGGGCGTTTATAAATTGACGCATCCCGAATTGCTCGTGCCTGACCCGCAACGCTCGATTCGCGGCGGTTGCTTTGTGCGCGAAGCGTTTAATTACAAGGCGGACAACTGGGACGGACGCATTATGTTCAGCCTCGCTGAAGCGTTGAAATTTTCGCTCGATACGCCGTGGGAAAAGCTGCCAGAGAAAGCGCGCAACGCCATCCTTTATGGCATTGAGAAAAAATTCAAAGTGCTGACACCGCCCGATGCCAAAGAGTTAGCCAAGCGCAGCGATTGGGAGGGCAAAGAGATCGGCTTTCACGGCATCGCGCGCCGCATCGAACGCCACTATCGCCGCTATCGCCAACGCGGCGAAGCGAGTTCGGGGATGGAAGCGTGGCTCGACAAAGTGATGGTTGAAAAGGTTTGCCCTGATTGCGAGGGCGCGCGCGTGCGGGCGACGCGAATGCTTTTCACCATCGCGGGCAAGTCGGTTTATGAATTCGGCCAGATGAATTTTGACGAACTGCATGCCTTTCTCGGTACGATCAAGCCCGCAGGGCGTGGCGCTGATGCAGGGCGACAGGTGCTTAATGAAATTCGCGGGCGCGTCGAATTGCTGCTGGGCATCGGGCTGGATTATCTGAATTTCAATCGGCGTTCGGGCACGTTGTCAGGCGGCGAATCGCAACGCATTCGGCTGTCAACGCAAATTGGTTCAGGGCTGATGGGCATGCTTTATGTGCTGGACGAACCGAGCATCGGGCTGCATCCCAAAGACAACGTGAAGATGATCGCTACGCTCGAGCGGCTGCGCGATATTGGCAATACAGTCATCGTGGTCGAACACGACGAAGACACCATTCGCGCGGCTGATCACGTCATCGAAATGGGCATCGGCGCAGGCATTCACGGCGGCACGGTCGTCGCACAAGGCACGCTGAAAGACATACTCGCTTGCAAAGCTTCACCGACAGGACAGTTTCTTTCGGGCAAGCGTTCTATCGCCAAGCCAACTGAAAGACGCAAAGGCAACGGCAAGTCGCTCACGATTCATGGCGCGCGCGAAAACAATCTCAAAGGCATTGACGTAACCATCCCGCTCGGCCAACTCATCGCCATCACGGGCGCTTCGGGTTCGGGCAAGAGTACGCTAATCAACGAAATCCTTTTCAAGGCGCTCTGGAAGAAATTGGAAGACACGCGCACGTTGCCCGGCGCGCACGACGGCGTTGACGGACTCGAACACATACACAAAGTCGTCAACATTG
>JANNUY010001137.1:0-3192 GCA_031414155.1 Acidobacteriota bacterium | reverse complement strand
GCCCGGCCTGCGCCAAGTCTAAAGCCTTGCCTTGCGGCATGCCTTCGACAATATCAACTAATACCACATCGCCGAGTTCTTTCGCGGCGAGCCAATGCGCAGCCGTCGCACCGACGTTGCCTGCGCCCACAACTGTAATTTTCTTTCTTGCCATAATTCCTCACGCATGTAGTACCGCCTTCAGGCGGAATGTCTCCAAAATTAAGACATTCCGCCTCAAGGCGGTACTACATGCACTTTACATATTTTCAATAATTGCGTCGCCAAATTCGCTAGTCTTGAGTTTCGTCGCACCTTCCATTTGGCGTTCGAGATCATAAGTAACGCGCTTTTGGTCAATCGTTTTAACGATGCCGTTGACGATGAGATCGGCGGCTTCCTGCCAGCCCATGTGTTCGAGCATCATCACGCCCGACAAAATCACCGAACCCGGATTGATTACGTCTTTGTCGGCGTATTTCGGCGCAGTGCCATGCGTCGCTTCAAACACCGCAGCGTTGTCGCCGATGTTTGCGCCCGGTGCGAGACCGAGTCCGCCGACTTGCGCAGCGCAAGCGTCAGACAAATAGTCACCGTTCAGGTTCGGCGTAGCGATCACTTGATATTCGTCAGGACGCAGCAACAACTGTTGGAACATCGCGTCGGCGATGCGGTCGTTGATAAGGATTTTGCCTTCGGGCAATTTGCCGTTGTGGTCTTTCCAGAGTTCGTCTTCGGTGACAATCTGCGCGCGGAACTCTGCTTTCGCCAACTGATAACCCCAATCACGAAACGCGCCTTCGGTGTATTTCATGATGTTGCCCTTGTGGACAATCGTGACGAGCGTTTTCTTGTGGTCAATCGCGTATTGAATGGCACGCCGCATGATGTTGTTCGTGCCCGTAATCGAAATCGGCTTAATGCCAATGCCGCTGTCGGCGTTCACTTGGTAGCCGTATTCTTTCAGGAACTGAATCAACTTGGCCGCGCGGTCTGAGCCTTCCTGAAATTCGATGCCTGAATAAACGTCTTCGGTGTTTTCGCGGAAGATCACGACATCCAGCTTTTCGGGATGCTTGACTGGCGCGGGTACGCCGTTGAAATAACGCACCGGGCGCACGCAAGCATAGAGGTCGAGGATTTGCCGCAAGGCCACGTTGAGCGAACGAATGCCGCCGCCGACGGGCGTGGTCAACGGGCCTTTGATGGCGACGACGTAGCGTTGAATTGCTTCGACCGAGCCTTTCGGCAGCCATTCGTTGAACTTGGTGAAAGCCTTTTCGCCCGCAAAGATTTCGTACCAGACGATGCGTTTTTGGCCGCCGTAAGCCTTGGCTACCGCCGCATCGAACACGCGCACCGAAGCGCGCCAAATATCCGGGCCGGTTCCGTCGCCTTCGATGAAAGGGATGATCGGATTGTCAGGGACGACTAGCTTGCCGTCTCTGACTTCAATGGCTTTGCCATCGGCGGGGGTTTCGATTCCGTTAAAAACAGGCATGAAAGCAATGCTCCTTACGTGCAGAATGCAAATGGAATGTAAAGCGAAGACACGATGATTCCGGCTTTCAGTTTGTGTGTAGTTTTAGCCAGCGTCTTTTGAATTTTATTTACGTGCTTGATGCTTTGATAGAAAGAGATGACCGCGCATTGCGTGGTCGTCTCTTGAAGGACGCGGAGTCTAGCAACCGGTTTTGCAGACTGTCAAGCACGGCTCTGACACACTTTATCACTGCCGATAACGGTCTTTTCGAACAGGCGAAGCAGTGCGATTGAGTGTGATGGCGAACTGGCTTTTGCGCGTAACGTCAACCGTAACCCGCTGCGGTTCCGCCTGCGGATGCCGCACGACGAGCGCGTGTTCGGTCTGGCTCACGTTCTCAAACCGAAAAGCGCCATCAGCTTGCGTGACAGTGGTTTGGTGCGCTTGTTGCAACATTTCAAACGGCAGGAAGTGATTCAATAACGCTATCTCGCGTTCGTCCATCAGATGCGCTTGGAGTTGCACTTGCGCATCGGCGAGCGGATTGCCGAATTCATCCGTTATCATTCCGCTGATTGCGACGCCGCGCTTGAGCGTCAACGCGATTTCTTTCGTAGCGTTTTGCGGGGTAGTCACCGCACTCAGGAAACCCTGGCTCGAAGCCTCTACGACAAATGCACGTTCGGGGTGAACCTCAATCGTGAAGCGCCCTTCAGCATCGGTGCGCACGTCGCCCGCTTCCCATTGATAGCTATTGGTGAAACTCGCTTCATGCTCATAAAAAACCTGCACACGCGCTTCGGCTACCGGATTACGGCTCGCGTTAGTCACGACACCGTTCACGCGACGCGTTCTGACCAAACGAAAGTCGAGCGTGTGCGTTTCGTCCGCTTGCAACGAAAAGCCCGTACGTTCCACCGCGTATTCATCTTGCTTGGTCGAAAGATGAAACTCGCCCGCCGGTAAGTCAGCGAATTCAAACTCGCCCTGTTCGTTGGCGCGCGTATGTTTCAACACAACGCCTTTCGCCGTATGAATCGCCAATCCTAATTCCGCCGCCAGCGGCGCACTCGTCGTGCGATCAGTTACTTTGCCGTTGATCGTTGCGCGATTTTCTTTTTGGGCAGTGTTGCTCACCAGCGGCGCGAGCAAAGCCACGAACAACAAACAACCCAACGCAAAAGATTTGTGATTCATAGCTAATTCGTGAAAACACCTTGCAAGCGTCCGATGCGGATGCTTGCGTCAAGCCGTTTCGCCAGCGGACGGCGTTCGTCAGCGCGGCTTTGTTGGCCTGCCGGATTTTCGTAAAGAAACGGCCAGTGATAATCGCCGCTCCAGAAATCATTTATGTCGTCATGCAATCCGTCGAAGTTGCGGTCGCCGACTTGCCAGCATCCCTCAGGCGTACAGCGCAACGTCGCCGTCAGGTCAGGAAACAACATCGTCTGTATGTGGTCGTCAGCGTCGGGCGAATCTAGTTCATAGACCGACATAAAATTGCCTGTTGTCGTGAACGGCTTGCCGTTCAAATCAGCGCAGCCGCCTTTGTCGAATACGCCGTCGCCGTTGGTATCAACGCGCGCCGTTACAGGCAGTGTCAACGTCGTGCTGCCATAACTGTTCCAACCGCAGGGCGAGTATTGATCTACGTTATAAGCAGTGCCGAAAGGCGGCACAAAATCGTTCCACGCATATACATCGCGCCACGGATAAAACAGCGGATAGCC
>JANNUY010001136.1:0-4543 GCA_031414155.1 Acidobacteriota bacterium | reverse complement strand
GTCGTGACGCCGAGGAAGCCGCGCGTCACAAATCCATGCTTGACCAGTTGCGTATAAACGTTCAGCGCCTCGCGCGTAGGCAACGCGAAACCTACGCCGTTGTAATCGCCCGTCGAAGTGGCGATGGCCGTGTTGATGCCGATGACTTCGCCCGTAAGATTGATGAGCGGCCCGCCGGAATTGCCCGGATTGATCGCGGCATCGGTTTGCAAAAAGTATTGAAAGCCGCGTCCTGAACGTTTGTTGAGTTCGACTGATTCGCGGTCTTTGGCGCTGATGATGCCAGCCGTGACCGTCTGGCTCAGGTTGAAAGGCGAGCCGATTGCCATCACCCATTCGCCGACGCGAATGCGTTCAGAATCGCCGATGCGTGCGGCGGGCAAGGGCTTAATGGGTTCGACTTTGACGACGGAAAGATCGGTTTCAGAATCGCTGCCGATGACGCGACCGGCGAGTTCAAGCCCATCGAAAAATTTTACGATGATGCGGTCGGCGTCGCGGATGACGTGCTGATTGGTCAAGATGTATCCGGCGCTGTCAACGACCACGCCAGAGCCATTGCCGCGCAGCGCGCGCGCGCGTCCGTAATCATCAAGTCGAGGGCGACCATCAGCAGGGAATTCGTTGCTGTTGCCCCCATTACCCCCATTACGTGGATGCGGTTGAATGACGACGCTGATGTTCACCACCGCAGGCTCGACGCGCCGCGCGATGTCAACAAAAGCCGAAGACATCTCAATGTTCGCTTCTGGGTTCGTCGCGGTGACACCCAACAGCGATGAGCGGCGTGCCGTCAAAGCGACGCCGAGCAATACGCCAATCGTTAAAGCACAGGCGGCGACGGCGACGAAAGAAGCGCGGCGTTGCGCACGGCGCGCGCGCGCCAACTCTGGTGCAATGGAAGTGTGTGATTCCTGCATAAAACAACTCTGCGGGTATCGAGTGAATCAGGGCAACAGTTAGGGGTTCACTGGGAAAAAGAACCAGGGGGAAGCGGCACAGATTATAAGGGGCGCTAGCTGGTCGCGGCAATTCATGTCACGAATTGGCGTCCACCGAAAAGCGTCCGCCGCCTTCGACCATCAGCGCGATGCAACCGCACAGCAGCGCCAACACATATTCAACGCCGTCCGTCCCCGGATCGCGCAGGAAGAAACCATAAGGCCAATGCACAAAAAGAAACGCCACCAGCATCACCGCACCCAACAGGAAGGCACCAACGCGCGTCAGAAAGCCGATCAACACCATGATGCCGCCAAACAACTCGGCAAAGGCCGCAATGGCGAGCCATAGTTTGACCGGCCCAAACAGATTGAAAGTATTGGGCAACTCCTGATTGAGCCAGCGGTCAAACCCGGCTCCGCCAAAGATGCCGAAAACCTTTTGTGAGCCATGCGCAAAAAAGATAATGCCCAGGCCAATGCGGATGGGCAGCATGCCCCAACGTCCGGTGGTAAGAATAAGTGAGCGATACATATTGCTATTCGGTGATCTGCCAGGAGTAAACCAATGCCAGAACGGCTGACGCCGCGCGTAAGAACGGGTCGGTTTGTTGCCGGAATGCGCCATCCGCTCGTAATTCGTGAAAGAAAACTGCAACTTTGCTGCAATTAAGGGTTGTTAGGGTTGTGGGTGCGAGTGGGTACGGCGTGCAGTCTACGCATGCGTTTGGCGTGGCGCAAGACAGAGGGCGTCAACTTATGGAGTGCGGTGGCTAGACACCGCTTTTCGTTCGCGGCGATAGGCTTTCAGGTCAGCGAATGCTTTGGGGCGGCAAACACCAAAGCGGCGTCGAAGCCGTAGCGCTTCATACCAGCGTCAATCGCAGTCCGAATAACTTCCCCCACCGCGATAAACCATTCGCCGCGTATTGCCATCCACATTATCCGTGATTTTGCGGATGCGGTTGTTATTCTGGCTGTTCGCGTCGTAATAATTATAGTTATAACTCAACACCGCCGCATTCGGGTTACTCACCGGAGCTACTTTCATTGAAGTAGGCTGTTGCCGCTAGGCGCTGTAACTCATCTCCAACCGCAAGCTCGTTGCCGTAATCGAGTTGTTTGATCGCCCCCGTCGCGCGGAAGCTCGTGTTACTCAACACATTGGTCGTCGCGTTCGGGTCGCTGCCGATTAAATTCGTACCGACGCCACTCGGCGCGTTAGCGGTTGCGGTGAGTGATTTATGATGACGAATTCCCTCGAGAGCTACGGTGTAATGCTGATTCGCTCGGTGTGCATTTTATCTTCAAACGTAATCAGTTTAGGAGCTTTAAGCCAAAGAGTGCCACTGCGAGGAGTCTTGAATTCGATACTCCACCTCCCCGCAGGCATAGCTAATTTGATTGATGACGCAGATAAGTTTACAGCTTGGTGAATTTTAGACTGCGCAATAGTAGACGTTGTGATAATCCTATTCTTACTATCTCGAACGCGAATCCACGTCTTTTGCCAGTCTTGCATTTGGGTAAGTAGCGGAGCATTGTTCTCCCCCATTAAAATTAACTCAACGACCTTGTAAGTGACGCTTGGAGTTATGTCTCCTACTTTTAGTATTGTTCCAGCGAAGACTTCAATTCGTTTGCCAGTTTTTCTCAAGTAAAAATTTGATGGTGTGTCGTCGTATGGCGGGCCAATAAATGTGCAGGTTCCACTTGGCAATGGAGCAGCTACAAATAATTTCCTTTTATTTTTCAATAACGGGCTATCGTCTTCATAGAAAAAGGTCCCATCGCTGGCTGTTAGGACAGACGTAATAAGGTCTCCTTCTGGCGCTACGTCAAGTCGAATGATAGCGTTAGGTAGAGGCTCTCCTTTAATGTCTACAACTCGCCCGCTGATCAAGATTTTATGCTGACTTACTTTGTAAAAATTAGAAAATTTAATCAAGCGCGAAAACTGCCACTTAGCTAAATCGGCACCTATTAAACTCAAAACTAGGCAGAGCAAGTGAGCAGAAATTTGTTGAAGCATTACCTTCTCCTTATGAACATGACGATTTAACGATTTAATTGTGTTTATTTTCCGATCATTTTAAATATCTCGTCACCGCATTCCTTCATCATCGTATTCGTGTTTTGCGAACTTAACTCTCCATTCGCCCCATCATTAGGAATCAAAAAGGTATTTGTGTTTTGATTGATAACTAAATGAGCTAGCTCGTGAAGAATTGCCGTCATCTGTGCGCCATCGGTGCCAGCAGCGTGACCGCCTAGCCCGGAAGCTCCCGGAGTCATAAAGACTGGGCCATTTGTGTATACGGTAACAGCAGCAACATCACGGTCTGTTACAGGAAGCCGGTATCCACGATTTATATCAACTTGTGTAGCTGGATTGACATTCATTTTAATACCAGTTTTGACGTTTCCTGGCCCGTCCGACTTGATTTCGAAGTCAGAATTTAATAATCCATCTAATGCGGCTTTTGCATTCGGGCCAAAAAACTTTGCGCACTTACCGTTCGCGTCAAGAATCGCTCTTGTTCTTCGAGTAGTATTTTGCAAGGCCCTCTGCCACATATCTAAAATAGGATCAACGTAGTCGCCACCAACGCCGCCGCCATCGCCTCCACTTAATTCAATTTCTATCTGATCTGCTCCATTCCCCGCTCCACTGCTACTTCCGCGGTTAGGGGAACCGTAGATATTCACTGAGCTATTCGAGAAAACTGCGCCATATACCCAGCCGATTCCCGGTACCCAAACGGGCGTAGGTTCTAATCCATTTAAATCAACAAAATTGATAGGGTCGTTGTTCGCGTAAGAGTAACGATTAAGGCGTCGCAAAGAGAAACCAGTAATCGGATCCGGCTGTATAAACCGTCCTCGCCCAAACTTGTAATGCCGTGCCTGCGCGAAGTCCAGCCCTGCCGCAGCGTCCCGCTCGTAGCCCGTAAACTTCCCGTTACTAATCGTAGTCCATTCCAGCAACGGATTCCCGTGCGGGTCGTATTCGCCTCGGAACATCACTACGTCGGTTGAGTTAGTCACCCGGCGTGGCGTACCCAAGTGATCGGTGTGCAGCCAATAGAACGAGTTATCCGTCGCCAGTTGCGCGACTTCCTTGCCGCCCGCCGTGACGTGTACTCGATTGACCGTGCCTGAGCCATTTAATTCAAACGCCGCCGAACCCAACACCGCCGAGTTGACGTAATAAGTCGTAGCTCCGTCTTCAACCTTCCGCACTCTTTTTCCATCCCCATTGTAGCCATACGCCCCCAGCGCGCCGCCGTTGACCGAAGTCATTCTGCAAATTCTGAGGTTTCTTTGCGACAACACATTCTGCCATTTGATTACTTTTGAGTAATACCAAAAGGCCAAGGCACGTCGTCCTCAATCTTAAACGCTTTCTCAATTTTTATAATTTCTAGCCCAGTTAACTCAACTTCACGAGGGTGTGTATTTTCTCTAAGTACAGGACAAAACCTGAAGCATTTTCTGCCAAGTTTTGACGTTGAAGTTGCCGAAAGTCGCCAGCGCGGTGCGTAGCTCATCAAAACCGATACGAAATAATGAGATCGGAGCGCGTCCATGTTTCTTGAGTT
>JANNUY010001135.1:0-6380 GCA_031414155.1 Acidobacteriota bacterium | reverse complement strand
TGACCTACACGAAACGCTCGGACGGCACCATTACATCGGCGACCCCAAGATCAGCGACGCCGAATTGCACGAAGAAAAAGTTGATCGCATGTACGACACCTTCGCGTCGGAAGAAGAATTCAAGGAAGCCTATGAATGGATCGGCGGCTTCGCGACACAATTTGATAATACGCACGCTTATTCGACGCGCGAATTCCTGCACCTGCTCGGACGCGAGTTAAGCGAAATCGCCACCGAAGACGGCATCCTGACCGCCGCCTTCAAATCACGCGTACCGATCTTTTGCCCAGCGATCACCGACAGCGCCTTTGGCGTAGCCATCGGCCTGAGCCGCATCGAAAAGAAAAACCCTTTCCAATTCGATGTGATTCAAGACGTAGTTGATATGGCCCAAATCGTCGCCAAGTCGCGTTCGACGGGCGTCGTTAATTTCGGCGGCGGCACGACCAAAACTTTCATTCAACAGAGTGAAGCGGCGGCGGCAATGTTGCATAACCAACCGCGCGGACATAAATACGCCGTGCAAATTGTCACCGAAGGCCCCGAATACGGCAGCTATTCCGGCGCTGAATTCGAGCAATCTTCGACCTTCGGACGGTTGTCGAAACAAGGCAAATCAGTGACAGTACGCTGCGACGCGACGATTGCGATGCCGTTGCTCGTGACCTCGCTTTCGCAAACGGCTTCCAAAGCAATGCGTACGCGCAAACGCATCCAGTTTGGCTTCGGGCAAAAGGATTTGCAGATCGCTGCTCCGTAGCCGAAGACGATAAAGACAAAGAGAAAAGGGAGACGTTGCGCATGCTTGCGAAACGTCTCCCTTTTGCGTTAGTCAAAGTGGCAACAAGGAGTTTTGTATGGTTGACTTCAATGAATTTTCACAGCGCGCCGACGACGCAGGCATAAGGGTTGAGATCATTGGCGGATTACCTGTTTGGGAAATGCTACCTAACTTGCGCCATCAAAAAACCATTGATCGTATCCGCGAAAGTTTCAAGATAAGCATCGCATTCACTGGCGAGGTCTGTGAGTGCAAACACTACTCTGACTTACATATCAAATTCCCGGACGGGTCAGATAAACGCCCAGACATTTCGATCTTTTGTAAAGAACCAAGCGAAACCGACACCGCCGTTACCACTGTTCCTGAAGCCGTAGTTGAAATCATCAGTCGCGGCTATGAAAAGAAAGACCTTGAACTCGGCCCGCCGTTTTATCTTGAGCAAGGCGTCAAGGATATTTTTGTCTTTGATCCATATAGCGAAGCCATTCACCATTTCACTGCCAGCGGAGAAGAAAAACATCAATCGCCTTTCACCGTGGCGTTGCAATGCGGTTGTCAGATCACCATCTAATCCTGAATCATCAGAACCGGAAGTTTTACCTCGTTCTTGCCACCGCGCGTAACGGCTTGTCATCGCAAACGCCATTCGCAAATGTAACATTCTGAAACTGATTGATCGTGGTCGCCAGCAAGTTCACATAAGCCGCTTGATAATAAATTGCAGGCTCAGTCAGTTCCCACGAATCTTCGGGCCAATCGCCGTTCCAGTCTTTATAAGCCTTTTGCGCGGGTTGTTGGCGAACTTGCCAAAGCTCTGTGCCTTTGTATTCCGGTGCAGGCTTGAATCCCGCGTGCGGCCCGCCGGGTACGTAACCAGGCGCAGGGCCGCGCGGCGAAGTCTTCGCGCTGTCCCACACCGAACCGTCGCGGAACCAGCGATGGAAGATTTCGTTGACGCATCGCTCCGCGCCCGCCGCATACATATTCGTCAGATAAACCGTGTTCATCGGATTGACGCCGTGCAGGTAATGCAACTGCGCCGCTCCGGCGTTGCGATACAACGCGGCGCGAGTCGGGTCTAAGCCATATTGAAGCTGCGCAAAAAACAGTGCACCTACATGGCTTTTCAAGCGGTTGCTGCCCCAGGTGTAACAATCGTCTTTCAGATAAGCGCCATAAGCGTCAGTCTGATTGACGAAGGCGGTCAGAAAGTCTGCGCCGTTGATTGCGCTTTGTTTGCTCGCACGAATGCGCATTGCCGTCGCAGCGTTTGCGCCTGCCCAACTCGCGTAAAACAACAGCGCGTCTTGCGTTAGGGCTTCGTAGCAATGCCAGTAATCCCATTGCAACGCGTGGGTTGTGGCGAGATTGGCTTCGACGTAATCGCGGTAACTCGTTTCGCCGGTTGCCGCGAACAGATAAATCGCCGTCGCCAGTTTGAACATCGCGCGTTGGTAATCGTCCACTTCGGTTGATTCAGAGCCGAACCCCGCGTTGTCGAACAGCACGCGCGGATTCGCCGCCGCCCACGCCCACGCCTTACGCGCAGCAGCCAACAGCTTCCTGCTGTAAGCAGGCATTACCGGTTGATAAGTTACTGCCGCGTGCGCAAAGCTCACCGCTGCTGCCAACGTCGCCGAAGTACTCGCCGCACCGTAATAGCGCACCGTCGCATCGGTGCTGGGCGGAGCCGTACCCGCAAAATCGCTGGCCGAAAGTTTGGTCAGCACTGAGCCATCAGCGTTTTGCATTTTCAACAGCCAGTCCAACTCCCACTTCATTTCGTCCAGCACGTCGGGCACACCGTTGCCCGATTCCGGCAAACCAAAATCGTCAGTGAACACCGCGCGGTTGCGTTCATAGGCAAACAGCAAATCACTCAATGTCTCAGCCGTCAGAATTGTGTATTTGTTGTAATCGCCCGCGTCGTGCCATCCGCCTGACAAATCGCGTTCGGTGCGCGCGTCACCTTTCGCGTTGATCTTCATTTCAATTGGGCGCGCTTTGAAATCAGTTAAATGGCAGGCCTCATCCGTCCAATTGGCTTCGGCGAAGGGCAAGCGTTTCGCGTGGTTGCAGCGTTGATAAAAAAACATTCGCGTTGCGTGCCTGAGCGTCGAGCGATAAACGTCCGTGCCGATGCTGAAGGTGAAAGACCGCGCATCGTTCGTCGGGTCATACAAATAAAACTCGCCCGCGCAATTCACGCTCGTGAAATCAAACTGCCACACGCGGTCGCCCGATTGCGCGTGCGTCTCGCCGTTGCGCCACGCCACAGCTTTGCCGCTGAAAACAATGCTGTTGTCACTCATGCGGCGGACTTCGATCATCGCTCCCGGCGCGTATTGCGTTGCCGCGTTGTAACCCACTTGCGGATCACTAATCACCGCGACCTTTTGCATCGCAGGCAGATAACCGAATTGATCTATGAGAATTTGGGAAGAAACCTTGCCGAGCGGCGTGGCTGAAACAGATAAGGCTAGGAGCAGATACACGAATACACCCGCACCTAAAGTACGCATCATAGCGATGTCTCCAAAAAGGGGGGGGTTAGTTGTTGTGGCTAGAAAAAAATTATGCCAATGAACCGTTACCTTGTTGCGTTAGTGACCGGGGCAAACGCCGCGCCGGTCACTAACTGTCTCGCCCGAGTTGCATCGGGTAACGGTTCATTGGCATTCAAGAAAAAGGAGCTACTCAAACAATGCACAGCAAATGTTGCGCTTCGTTCTTGCGTCTTTAAGTGGACTGAGAGCGCACCGGTTACTGGCTAGTCGTGACCATTTTGCGCGGACAAACGCAAGAAAATGAGTGCCGTTTGGCTGGCTTAGTACGCGAGTGCTAGGAGGGCAAACGGTCTGTTCATGGGTTTGCGGCATGAGGCTGTCGTTTCCGCTTAAACGCCACCGTGGACGGCAAACCGTGCAACGTGCTTTATACTGGCGCACAAGGCGGCTGGCAGGGCTGAATCAACTAACCGTCGCCTTTCCCAAACAAATTAGTCACAGTTTCTCTGTGGCTAAGATCGCGACATTTTGCGTACGCCCTAAAACGAATAAACGACTTATGAATTTTTCTGACATCCTTGCTTTAGCCTTGCGGAATCTGCGCCAGTCGAAATTGCGTACGGCGTTGACCGTCGTCGGTGTGGTCGTCGGCGTTGCTGCTGTCATCACGATGGTGAGTTTTGGTATAGGCTTGCAACGCAACATTATTCAGCAAGCCTTTGGCAAGCTCGATGCGTTCACCGTTGTGACGGTGCTGGGTGCGGATGCCGACGATTTGCTGGCGCTGTCAGAAGGCCGCACTGCATTAGATGAAAAGGCAAAGGATGAAGAACCCGAACCTTCACCCAGCGCGAGCGTTACGCCAATTGCGTCAACCCCTAACGAAGCGGCGGGCAGCGAATTTTCACGCCGTCCGCAAACCGTGCTGAATGACGAAGCCGTGACCCAGTTGCGGCAATTGAACGGCGTGACTTCTGCTGTGCCGATAGTGACGTTCAGCAGCTACGCGCGCTTTGAGGGACGTACGCGCTTTATGACGGCGGGCGGCGGGCAAGCTGGCACGGAGCCGCGCTTTCGCAATCTGTTGGCAGGCAGCGGATTTAGCGAGGCGAACGTTTATGAAGCCGTCGTCAACGAAACTTTTCTCAATGCTTTCTCGGCTGAAACCCTGAAGCGCCGTCGCAATCGGCGCGGCGGTGGCCCGCAAGGTGGTGGCGGTGGCGGGCCGTTTCAAGCCGTACCCGACAAGACCGACGAAGAGCGCACCCGCGCGGCACAAGCTGCCATTGGCAAAGAGATCACCGTACTTTCGCAGCCGCTCGGTGTAGGCGGCGATAGCGGCGCAGGCAGCGTGTTCGGCATCCCTTTATTGATGCCGCAAACCCCAAGCGCCAGTGACGCCGCGCCCAATGGCGAAGGCGCCAGCGAAGACGAAAGCCGTTTTGACAAGCTCGCATTTCGCATCGTCGGCGTACTCAAAAACGAAGGCGGCGTGAATCTTTCGCCGTTCGGCAACGCCAATTTTTACGTACCGCTCGCGCAAGCCATTCGTTTGCGCGAAGCCAATCTCACGCCGATGGAACGCATGGGCGACACGCTCACGGGGCAAGCCGGTTATCGCGCCGTAGAGGTTCGCGTCTCCGATCCCAGCAAAATCAAGCCCGTCAGTGAACTCGTCAACAACATGGGTTTCCGCGCGTTCTCGGTGACGAGCCAGCTCGAAGAAATCGAACGCATTTTTCTCATCATCAATTCGAGTCTGGCGTTGATCGGCGGCATCGCGTTGCTGGTGGCTTCGTTCGGCATCTCGAATACGATGATTATGGCGATCCGCGAACGTACGCGCGAGATTGGCATCATGAAAGCCATCGGTGGTTCTGACGGCGAAATCATGCGCATCTTTTTTATTGAAGCCAGCTTGATCGGTTTGTTAGGCGGAACCTTAGGCGTCATCGCAGGCTGGGGCATTGACCGCATCGCCAACCTGCTCGCCAACCGCTATCTCACGCGCCAAGCCGGGCAGAGCTTTCGCATCGTAGAGTTTTTTTCAATCCCCTGGTATCTAGCGGGCGGCGCGATTTTATTCGCCGTGCTGATTAGTTTGATTGCCGCGATTTATCCGGCTTTACGGGCGGCTAAGGTAGATCCGATTAAGGCACTGCGTTACGAATAACGGAGAGCCTGCTCCTCTCAAAGCCTGAAAACAAGTCCGTTTGTCAGACAAACGAGAAGTGCTTATAGGACAAATACTGACACGTACTTTTTACACGCTCATCATCGCTTAACAGCCCAAATCGTATATTGACTGTTGGTGAATTACCGCTTATTTTGCTTTTGCTATTACTCAGTAATTATAAATAATTTCGGCGAAGGTGAAATGTTTCTTGTCTTTCAGGTTGGTTTCGAGGCAAGTTACCTCTACGGCAAGTTACCTCTACGGCAAGTTACCGATGTAGGAAACTGTTATAAGTGAGGTGAATCAGGCCAGTATCATTAAGATTAAGGTCCATAACTCTCCCTACTGATTTGGTAGTTAAAATAATCGCTATCTTCGCTGCGTTTTAATAGTCGCATTGAAACGTAAAAATGTTTGTTGCAAGCAAAACTACTAACAGGCATGGTTGCCTTTACCTATCCGTATCGGTTTAGCGTAAATTTACTGTGGCTGGTTAAGATATTATTGCCCAGACAAGCTATTGTTCAACAACTCTAAGCTAAGGAGGAATGTTAAGATGAAAGCGTTAAAGTTTAATTTGGTGGCAGGCATGCTCATGCTCTGCATATCGACACAGTTTATTCAAGCACAAACCTGCTCGTCTTGCGGTAGCGGGATGGAATCGAAGTGCAAAACAGGTGAGCAAAGAGGAGGCACAAGTTGTGAGGACTCTATGTTTGATGGTATCCCCGTGTGCCTTTTAAATGGTGATGGTGATTGCTATGGCGATTTGGAGGTGCGCTTAGGCACGCCAACCGAAGTTAAAAAGTGCCAGCCTAGTGGAGCTTTTCTGAAATTCTGCTCCTGGTTTAGACCTGAAGTGGTCGTCCTTTGTAAGTCCACTTAAAAGGCTTCGCCAAAGTGACATTGAAGT
>JANNUY010001134.1:0-1427 GCA_031414155.1 Acidobacteriota bacterium | reverse complement strand
TGCTGGTGGCGTTGGCGACGAGTTACAAGAGTTTCAAAGACGTGAGCGGCGACCCCGAAGCATTGACCAAACAGGCGATGGCGACGAGCAAGACTTATGCGGCGTTGCGCCGAGCGCATGTCGCTGACCATCAACGTATGTTTCGCCGCGTGGCGCTTGAGCTTGGCACCAGCGAATCAATCCAGCCACTGGCCAAGCTACCGGCCAAGCTACCGGCCAAGCTACCGACAGATGAGCGCATCCGCAAATTTGCTGAGGGTAACGATCCGCAACTGGCTGCCTTATATTTTCAGTACGGGCGTTATCTTTTGCTGGCGAGTTCGCGCGGCGCAGGGCAGCCCGCCAACTTGCAAGGGCTTTGGAATGATTTGTTGACGCCGCCGTGGGATAGCAAGTGGACGATCAACATCAATACCGAAATGAATTATTGGCCGGCTGAGATGACCAATCTCAGCGAGAGCGTCGAGCCGTTGACGCGTATGGTGTTGGAATTAGCCGAGAGCGGGCGGCGCACTGCACAGGTTCATTACGGCGCGCGCGGTTGGGTGGCGCATCACAACACCGACCTTTGGCGCAACACCGCGCCGGTGGATGGCGCGCAATACGGCATGTGGCCGTTGGGTGGCGCATGGCTCTGTTTGCATCTTTGGGAGCATTACGAATACACCGGCGACCGGGCATATCTGGCGCGTGTTTATCCGGCAATGAAAGGCGCGGCAGAATTCTTTCTTGATACGTTGGTAGAAGAACCGAAACATAAATGGCTGGTGACTGCGCCTTCTTTGTCGCCTGAGAATCGGCATCCTTTCGATAACACCAGCCTGGTGGCGGGGCCGACGATGGATGCACAAATCATTCGTGATCTATTCACGAACGTCGTCCGCGCGGGCGAGATTTTGGGTTTGGATAAAGCTTTGCGCGCCCAACTTGTGATGAAACGCGCGCGGCTTGCGCCTAATCAGATTGGTAAAGCCGGGCAGTTGCAGGAATGGCTGGAAGATTGGGACATGGAAGCGCCCGACTTGAAACATCGCCACGTCTCGCACCTTTACGGCTTGCACCCAAGCAATCAAATCACTTTGCGCGGAACGCCTGAATTGGCACGGGCGGTTGCCAAGTCGCTCGATGTGCGCGGCGATATGGCTACGGGTTGGGCGATTGCCTGGCGCATCAATCTTTGGGCGCGCTTGCAAGATGCCGAACGCACTTACAACATCATCAAGCTGTTGCTCAGTCCTGAGCGCACTTATCCGAACCTGTTCGACGCGCATCCGCCGTTTCAGATTGACGGGAATTTTGGCGGTACGGCGGGCATTACCGAAATGCTGATGCAATCGCACGCAGGCGAAATCGAATTGCTGCCTGCTTTGCCGAAAGCGTGGGCGACCGGCAGCGTGAAAGGCTTGCGCGCGCGCGGCGGTTTTGAA
>JANNUY010001133.1:0-2720 GCA_031414155.1 Acidobacteriota bacterium | reverse complement strand
TTCGTCGTGCAGCGTGGCTGATAGCTATATCTGCTTAACACCCAATCAAACCGCCGCAATTCTCGCGTCGGACGTTGATCCGGGTACGACGGGCTATGTCGTAGCCGTCGCCACCGACCTGAACGGCTGTCCGATCAATTTCAATCACTTGATCGGCGATGAGTACGTGAAGTTTGCATCAGGCCATCAAGCGAATCTCGCCGCAGAATCCATCGCGGCAGTGGCAGGCGGACTGACGGCGTGCAATCTAAATTCAGACACAGCGCAGTTAAATTTCAACGGTATGAGTTACAACGCCTTGCCACGCGTACTGGCTGCGTCAAACTTACCAAGTCGCGGCGATGGCAACGATACATTGCTGATCGTCAATCGCATCGGCGGCAATTTGGGTACGGGCGCGGCTACGTTAGGGACGCTGTTCGGCTTGTTGTATGACGACGCCGAGAAAACCTATAGCTTCTCGCTGCCAGCGGCTACTTGCCAATCGCGCGGCTCGCTGACGAACGACCGACCACGCACCGTGCCGCGTTATGAAACAGTGATTGGCTCTGGTCGCACCGGCTGGCTGAAACTTTACGGCGGCACCGACATCGGAATTCTCGGTGCGCAAATCAACCGCAACGCGAACGCTGCGTCGAATGCCGGAGCGTTCAATCAGGGACACAACTTACACAAGCTGACCCTGACGACGACGCAAAGTGTGACGATCCCGGTTTTCCCGCCGACCTGCTAGTTTGGGTACGCACGCGCCCTTGCGTGCTGAAATAAAAAAGCCGCGGAGCGCTCCTAATCCCTGGTTCTCGCCGGGCGAGTGATGGAAGAAAAAGGAACGCTGCGCGGCTTTTCTTACAGCACGCGAGGGCGCGTGCGTACCCAGATCAGCCGTGCGCTGAAGCCGCAAACAATTGCGTGCTGAATTCACTGAGCTTTTGATTAACGTAGCGGTTCACGTCAGCCGGTGTCGCATAAGTCAAAACGTGCGCGGCAATCTCTTGCGCTTTGCTTAATTCGAGCGAACGCACTAGGCGGCGAATGGCGGGAATCGCAGTCGGCGTCATACTTAAATCAGTCAATCCCAACCCTAACAACACAATGCATTGTGCCGGATTAGAAGCCATTTCACCGCACACATTTAACGGAATCTTTTGGCGCGCGGCGGCTTCGGCGACGGCTTTGATGGCGCGCAAAACCGCCGGATGCAAACAATCAAAAAGTGCGTTGACGTTCTCGTTGCCACGGTCTACGGCGAGCAGGCTTTGCGTGAGGTCGTTAGTTCCGAGGCTGAAAAAATCGGCTTCGAGCGCGATGGCGTCGGCGAGGATGACGGCGGCGGGAATTTCAATCATCACGCCAATCTCTACGTCTTCGGCGTGTGCGATTTTGGCTTCGCGCAATTCGCGTTCGCACGAAGCGATGATCTGCTTGGCTTGCCGCAACTCATCCACGTTCGAGATGAAAGGCAGCAAAATGCGCAGCTTGCCGTGTTCGCTCGCGCGCAGGATGGCACGAATCTGTGTGCGGAAAATTGATTCGACCGCGAGTGACAGGCGAATCGCGCGCAGTCCCAACGCCGGATTGCGTTCAGGCTTGAAGCCTTCGAGTTGCAACTTGTCGCCGCCTAAATCGAACGTTCTGACACTCGCGCCTGCTTCGCCTGACATTTCGGCGAGTAGCTTATAAGCCGCGTACTGTTCGTCTTCCGAAGGGAGGCCGTGCGAATAAAGAAACTCTGAGCGATACAGGCCGACGCCGACGGCGTTGAAACGTTGAAAGCTCTCGATCTCTTCGAGCAGTTCGATGTTCGCGCGCAAGTTGATGTGATGCCCATCGCGCGTGACAGCGGGCAGTTCGCGCTCTTCGACCCACGAAAGTTGCTGCTGGCGTTGCAGGTCTTGTTGCTCTGAATAAAACCGCAGCGTTTCAGGCGAAGGCCGCAAAATCACTGTACCCGTCGTGCCGTCCACGATAATCATTTCGCCAGAGCGCGCACGACGCGAAAGGTCTTTGACACCGACGACCGCCGGGATATTCAAGCTGCGCGCAATGATCGCGGTGTGCGAAGCCCAGCCGCCTACGTTGGTGACGAAACCGAGTACGCGGTTGGTGTCGAGTTCCGCCGCGACCGAAGGCAACAGGTCTTCGGCGATAATGATCGAATGAGCGGCCATCTCGCTGAGTTCGCGCGTTTGCGAACCCATCAACGTCTTTAACAAGCGCGTCGCTACGTCGGCAACGTCGCTGCCGCGTTCGCGCAAATAATCATCAGCAACCTGTGCATACAACTCGCGCAAGTGATTGGTCACGGCGCGCACGGCCCATTCGGCATTGGCCTGATTATCCTGAATGAAGCCTTCGATCTGGGCGGCGAGATGCGCGTCCTGCAACATCAAAAGGTGCGCGTCGAAAATAAATGCGTTCTCTTCGCCCAAGCTGGCTCGCACCCGCTCTTTGGCTTCGGCCACTTGTTGCTGCGCGAGTTGCAAGGCGGTGCGAAAGCGTTCGAGTTCGGCAGGCACTTGCGCGGCAGACAACGTTAACCGCACGGTGCGTCCGCGCGGATCGTCCACGAGAAAGGCTTTGCCGATGGCGACGCCCTGACAGACGCCGATGCCTTCCCAGCGGACTTCGCGGTTTTTACGATTGGGTTGTTTCATCGTTTCCCCCTCAGCAGAGCCGTCAGCAGGCGGTACGGGGAGCGTGAGCGACCTGAGCATTCATTC
>JANNUY010001132.1:0-10673 GCA_031414155.1 Acidobacteriota bacterium | reverse complement strand
GTGGACGAGACGCCCGTGATGGGTGACGCCATTGATCTCAAGACGTTGAATGAATATGGCGACAAAGGCGTGTTGGCGTTGCTGTCAGATTCGACCAACGTCGAGCGCGAAGGCCGCACCGGGTCTGAGAAATCAGTTATTCCGGCGTTTGAGCAAATCTTCGCCGAAACCAAAGGGCGTATGGTCGTGTCGTGTTTTGCGACGAGCATTCATCGCTTGCAAATCGTCTTTGATCTGGCCGCCGAACACGGACGTGCCGTCGCGTTGTTGGGCCGCAGCATGCTCAAAAACGTAGATGTCGCCTATTAATATGGCTATTTAGACATTGACCCCGGTCAGATGGTGTCTCCGCAACAGGCGCGCAAGATGTCGCCCGACGAAGTCGTACTGCTCGTCACCGGCAGTCAGGGCGAACCGATGGCGGCGCTCGCTCGCATGTCCGTTGACCAACACCGTGACGTCACTCTGACTGACGGCGACACGGTGGTGCTTTCAGCGCGACAGATTCCCGGCAATGAAAAAACGATTTCGCGGATGATGAATCACCTGTTCAAACGTGGCGCGCGCGTGATTGATTCGGGCATTGCGCGCATACACGTCTCAGGCCACGGGCGTCAGGAAGATTTGAAAATTATGCACGACGCCGTGCGTCCGAAATTCCTGATTCCGATTCACGGCGAGACGCGGCAACTTTATCGCCACGCCGAGGCCGCGCGGCGTTGGGGAGTGGCGAAAGACAACATTGTGTTGGCCGAAAGCGGCGACGTGATTGCGCTAGATGAATCAAGCGCCGCCGTCACCGGCAAAGTCACCGTAGGCCGTACGTTGATTGATGATTCTGGTTCAGGCCGCATTGATGAATTAGTGCTGCGTGATCGCAAGCATCTCGCTTATGACGGCATCGTGCTGCCCATTGTGGCGATCAATAAGTCATCCGGCGAAATGGAATCAGTGCCTGAAGTCGTTCAACGCGGTTTGGCCTTGAGCGATGATGGCGAGGCCTTCCTGCATCGCGCCCGCACTGTGGTTAGCAAAACCGTAGAGTCTGCTTCGCACGAAGAGCGCGTAGATTGGGCTGTCATCAAAGAAAAAATTCGGCTTGATCTCAAACGCCACATTCAACGTGAGATCGGACGCCGCCCGATGATTATTCCCGTCGTCTTAGAGGTATGAGCCTGCCCGCACGCGCAGTGCCAACATTAAACTCAGACGTTAAACCCTTCATTTGGTTGACACTTCATCAAGGCGTGCATAGACTCCTCAGTCAGTGGGCCACGCTCACCTCACAACTGCCCAACCCCGTATCGGCAATTTAATAAAAGAGTTAAATAATAGCGGCAACCCCATATCAAGCCGCTACATCAGAGACGGCGCTTGCGACTTTTCACGACGCAAGGCTTTCATTCTCTCTCGTATGACTTTCCTGCTCGCTAAGCGAGAAAGCCCACAGGTCGTCAATGCGCCTCCGCAATTTATTTAGGTCAGTTCGTTATCTGCTTTGACCTCATGGTGCGCAGGTTGGGATGGCTGCTATCGAAAAGTAATCGGTGGCAGTCGGTGTTCAAGCTGATAAAGGCTGGTCTGTATGGACGAGGCTTTCTAAGGCATAACAAGTTTTAAGGAGTTTTCTACACACAATGCGAACCTCACATTTTTCACTCTCGCAATGGCTGACATCATTTGTCGTAATGACGACGTTGGCGCTGATGGCACTGGCGGCTGACCCTGGTATCCCGATGCGTAACGGCGGCGAAACTTCGGCGAGCGATCAGCATCCGGCTTCGGTGTTGTTCTACCCGATTTATACTTCCAACTCGACGGCTCCGGCGACCGAGAACGCGCGCATCAGCATCACCAATACTGGCCCGTCTGAAATCGCCATCCATCTTTTCTTTATTGACGGCGCTTCCTGCGCTCCGGCGGATGCCAACCTTTGTTTGACGCCGAACCAAACGACGGCCTTTCTCGCTTCGAATTTCGATCCGGGTACGACCGGCTACATTATGGCGGTGGCGGTGAGTCCGGCGACGGGCTGGCCCGTTTCTTACAACTATTTGATTGGGGATGAATACGTAAAATTCGCCAGCGGACACACGGCTAATCTGGCGGCCCAAGGCATTATGGGACGCGCCGTACCAGCGCTCGACAACACGGCGAGCAATGCGACGCTGCGGTTTGACAGCCTCGAATATGACCGCCTGCCCGCCGTCGTGGCAGTTGACAGCTTGCCCAGCCGCGTAGACGGCAACGATACGCTGGTGGTCGTCAATCGCGTTTCGGGCAATTTTTCTAACGGAGCCGATCCGATTGGTGTGCTGTTCGGATTGCTTTACAACGATGCTGAGACGAGCGCGAGCTATCAGTTGAATTCGAGCCAGTGTCAGTTCCGCTTTAGCTTCTCGAATTCGGTGCCGCGCACCACACCGCGCTTCACCAACTTCGTCGGCGGCGGTCGCGTCGGTTGGACGAAGATGTACAACACGGCGGGCACGGTTCCCTTGATTGGCGCTTCGATCAATTACAATCCGGCTTCGGCGGCTTCTTCGACGGCGTTCGATTCAGGGCATAACTTCCATGTGTTGCGGATGGTTGCCAGCAGCAGCATTGTGATTCCCGTCTTCCCGCCCAATTGCTAGGGTTGACAGGTAAACTTAAAAGCCAAAGGGCGTAACGTATTTCGATACGCTACGCCCTTTGGCTTTTGGTTATGGGAAAAGTGACGTGCTTAGTTGTTGGTTGCGGCTACGGCTTTCGCGGCGGCGTCCTGCATACCTTGCGCTACTAAAAAGTTCAGGCCGGATTCTTTCAATACCTGTTGGCCTTCTTCGACGTTGGTTCCTTCTAGCCGCACAACGATAGGCACTTGCACGCCGAGGTTACGCGCTGCTTCGACCACGCCGCGCGCGACCATGTCGCAGCGCACGATGCCGCCGAAGATATTGACCAGCACCGCTTTCACCGCCGGATCAGCCAGCAGAATGCGGAAAGCATTCTCGACCCGCGCTTGCGAAGCGCCACCGCCAACGTCTAAAAAGTTCGCCGGTTCGCCGCCCGCCAGTTTGATGATGTCCATCGTCGCCATCGCCAAGCCTGCGCCGTTGACCATGCAAGCAATGTTGCCGTCGAGCTTGATGTAATTCAGATCGAATTTAGAGGCTTCGATTTCGAGCGGAGCTTCTTCGTTTAGGTCACGCCAAGCGTCGTAATCTTTGTGGCGATAAAGCGCGTTGTCGTCGAAAGTGACTTTGGCATCGAGCGCATAGAACTCGCCTTCTTCGGTCAGCAGAAACGGATTGATTTCGAGCATCGAAGCGTCCGACGCTTCATAAGCCTTCGCCAGATTCATCATGAACTTCGCCGCTTTGCCAATCAGTTCGGGCGCTAGCCCTAAGCCAATCGCCAAACGTCGTGCTTGAAAGCCCTGAAAGCCGACAGCCGGATCAATGAATTCCTTCAAAATCTTTTCGGGTGAGTGGGCTGCGACTTCTTCGATGTCCATGCCGCCCGCCGCCGAAGCCATGAATACGAGCTTTGACGTAGCGCGATCAAGCAACATGCCCAGATAAAATTCCTGTTTGATCTTCAGGCCTTCTTCGACGAGCAAGGTGTTGACGACGCGGCCTTCGGGGCCGGTCTGATGAGTGACAAGCGTCATGCCGAGGATTTGACCGGCGATGGTTTTCACGTCTTCGGCGGTACGCGCCAACTTGACACCGCCGCCTTTGCCGCGTCCGCCCGCGTGAATTTGGGCTTTAACGACGACGGGCAAGCCCAGTTGTTGGGCGGCTGCCTCAGCTTCAGCGACGGAGTTGGCGACGACCCCGCGCGGCGTTTTTACGTCGTAACGACGCAGTAACTCTTTACCTTGATACTCGTGAATTTTCATGAAAATGCCTCAATGGAATGGGTTGGAATAGCGTTTCAATAACGGGGCCGGAGTGTAAAAGGCGCGTGCGGCTTTGGCAACCGAAGTGATAGGCATGGGTCGCCAAAACTTTTTTGAATCTTTCTGCGTTCTCGTGTCACTGACGCGGCGTATTGGCAATTGTTGAAAGCAGACGAGACGCAACGACACGCGACATTAAAGCGACACAAAAGATGCTACAGGCGGATTATCCGGTTACGGCCACAGACACAGTGGCGCACAAATTGTTGAAGCGCGCGCAACGCGGCGAACAGGCGGCATTCGCTGAGTTGGTGCGGTTGCATCAGGCGATGGTGTTCAGTTTGGCGCACCACAGTTTGCGCAATCGCGCGGTCGCCGAGGAACTGGCACAGGAAGTCTTCTGGCATCTTTATCAAAACCTCGCGGCGCTCGAATCACCCGACCATGTGAAAAACTGGTTGCGGCGTGTGACCTCGCATCGGTGCATTGATTACGTTCGTCGCAACCGGATGCAAACCGTAGACCTCGCCGACGTTCCCGAACTCACCACGCCACAGCGCGGCAGTGACGTGTTGTTGCAGCAGACGCTGCGGCGTTATGTGAGTTCGTTACCGGCGACGCCGCGTTTGGTGGTGACGTTGCGCTATCAGGAAGACCTCGAACCGACCGAAATCGCTGAGGTGCTGGGTATGCCGCTCAATACAGTGAAAAGCCACTTGCGGCGTTCGCTGGCGGTGTTGCGCGAAAAGGTCGCACGTAATTTATAGATGGGTACGCCCGTGCCCTCGCGGGCAAGCATTGAAATGTAGTCTGTTGATTCGGAAGGCGTGCCTTGCCGAGACTGGCCTGCGAGGGCGCAGGCGCATCCAAGTGAAAGTATGAACCACGATTTGGAAAAAGAACTTAAACAGGCATTGCGACGGCACGAACCGTCTGACGATTTCGCTCAACGTGTGATGGCGCGCATTGCTGAAGAGTCGCCAGCAAATCGTGTTGAAGCACATGGCGAATCCCTTAGCTGGTGGCAGCGACTCACTGCCTTTTGGCAGGTGCCATCTTTACAGTGGGCGGCGGCAGGGGGGCTGGCGTGTTTGCTGATTGCTGTCGGCACGTATCGTTACCGCGAACACCAGCGCGTTGAAGCCGAACGTCTCGCGCAGGAACAGGTCGAAGGTGAGCGCGCCAAAGAACAAGTGATCTTCGCGTTGCAAATCGCCAGCGCCAAACTCAATGTTGCACAACGCAAAGTGCGCGAAAGCAGCGAGTGAACGAGCATCCACTTCATAGACGAATTCAAACCAACCGAATCAAACAAGGAGAAGCACAATGAAACTCAATTTTATCTTACTTACCCTGCTGATTGCCGCACCGGTTTTCGCACAAGACCCCGCGCGCATTCAGCCCGCGCGCATTCAGATGGATCATCTCGAACGCCTGTTTCCCAAAGCCGTCGAGACCATTGACGTCAACGTAGATCAATCGCTCATCCGCCTCGCGACCAAGTTTCTCAAGACTGACAAGGCGGACGAAGCCGCCATCCGCGAAGTGATGAATATGGTGCAGGGCGTTTACGTCAAAGGTGTAGAGTTCGATAACGAAAACGAATTTTCAGCGGACGATATTCAGCGTTTACGTGCGCAACTGACTACGCCGGGCTGGTCGCATTGTCGGAGTTCGCAGCAAGCACGGCGGCGAGAACGTAGAAGTTTTTCTGATGCACGACAGCGACCTCATCAAAGGCGTAGGCGTCCTCATCCACGCTGCGAAAAAGCTGATGATCGTCAACGTCGTTGGCCCGCTCGATCCTGAAAAGATCAGTCAGTTATCAGGCCGTTTCGGCATTCCCAAACTCGACCTCGATTTCAGCGGAATGTCGAAAACCAAGTAAACCCAGAAAGGAGGCCCATCGCCATGCGTAGCCCATATCGTTTCCGCGTACTGCCCATCATCGCGCTGTGCTGTGTCTTAACAACTTCTTTGGCCCCTTTGGTATCGGCGCGCGGCAAAGGTTTCAAAGACGTAATCAAACATATCGAAAAAAACTATCAGGCCAAAAAGACGCGCGTGCCGATGTTGGGCGTAGCGAACTTTTTCGTGAAGATCATTCGTCCGGCGGGCGTCAAAGGCTTCAAGGTTGCTGTGTTTCAAGATCAAGATTTTTCGCCTGCGAAAGACGCGGTGCCATTTCAGTCGGCGATGCGCGAAGCCTATCTTGAGAGCAAGGGTTGGAAGCCGCTCGTGCAGATGAATTCAAAACGCGACGGCGCGAACAACCGTGTCTTTATTATGTTCAAAGAGAACAAGAAAGACGTGGAAGTCGCGGTGACTACGTTAGAAGACCGCGAGGCCGCCGTTATCGAAGTCAAATTCAGCCCCGACAAGATGGCGCAGTTTTTAGATAATCCCAAAATCATGGGCATCTCGCTGGGGCAAGGCGTTCGCAACGGTGGCAACAACAGCATTTTGGGCAATGCGGGCGGGGTGATGATGGGCAACGTCAACACGGCGAATAGCACTACGATTGCGCCGCGTCCGCAGCGTGAAGCTGAACCGGTGGCTCCGCCTGAAGTGACGATATTGCCGGATGCGCTCGTCCCTACTGTGAACGTAGCGACGAATGTAGCCTCAGTGGCTGCGCGTCCGGTTATGAAGCCGCGCGTGGCTGAGAACGCCAATGCGAATATCACCGATGAATCGAAAGCCGAGGTGAACGCCGAGGTAAACGCCGAGGTAAACGACGATAACTCAATTCGCATTGAGACCCGGCTGGTCAACCTAAACGTCAAAGCGGTTGACCCGCAAGGCCAACCGCTCAACGATCTCAAACCCGAAGATTTCACGATCATTGATGACGAAACCAAAGAAGAAATCGCGC
Organism: Acidobacteriota bacterium; assembly: GCA_031414155.1. GTDB lineage: Bacteria > Acidobacteriota > Blastocatellia > RBC074 > RBC074 > JACPYM01. The sequence continues at coordinate 3,912 of JANNUY010001132.1, read as the reverse complement.
ATTTCAAACCCGTGACCGCGCCGGTTAATTTGGTAGTGATGCTTGATTTGAGCGGTTCGACCAAAAACAAACGCAAGCCGATGATCGAAGCCGCGAGCCGCTTCATTGATGCGCTGCCCGCGAGTGATCGAATGGCGGTGGTTGCTTTCACACGCCGTTATCGCGTGTTGTCGAAACTCACGAGCGACAAGGTTGCGCTCAAGGCTTCGCTCGAACGGGTCAAAGGCATCGAAGGCGGCACGGCGTATTACGATTCGATGTGGAAGGCGTTTGACGATCTGGGCCAACTTGCCGAAGCGCGCAAAGCCATCGTCGTACTCACCGATGGCGAAGACGAAGCCTTGATGAACAGCGCGCCGACCGCGCATTCGTTTGAAGAACTTTTGCAACGCGCTTCAGAAGACGATGTCACGGTTTACCCGATTTATTTCAAAAGCGCTTCAGTGACGCGCAATCTTAGTTGGGCGTTCGGCGGCAATATGAATTTAGGCACGGGGTCAACGGCGACGACTGCGCGCAAGCAACTCGAAGCCCTCGCCGAACAAACCGGCGGCGAAATCATCAACGCCCAAAGCGAAGAATCGCTGGCTGGTGCTTACGACAAAGTCGCGCGCGAATTGCATTCGCTTTATAGCCTGGCTTATTCGCCCGACCGGGTGAAACACGACGGATCGTTCCGCAAGATCAGCGTCGCGGTCAAACGCACCGGTGCGAAGGCCAAAACGCGCAAAGGTTATTTCGACAAATGAAGTTGTTATCTACATCAATTAAATCAGGGCTGTTGACGGTTCTCTTTATCATATCTTGCGTGGCGAACCTGCACGCGCAAGATGCGCGCGTCCCGCTCGACCAACTCGAAAAGCTGGCAAAACTTGCCGAAGACACGGTCGAAGTTTCGCTCGATCAAAAGCTGCTCACGGTCGCGTCGAAATTCCTAAACGCGAACGACCCTGCGCAAGCCAAAGTCAAAGAGTTGGTCGCGGGCTTACAAGGCATATACGTTCGCGTTTTCCGTTTCGACAAACCGGGCGAATACGCCGCTAGTGACGTAGACCCGATTCGCAATATCGTCAAAGCCGCTGGCTGGCAAAAGATTGTCGGAGTACGCAGCAAGCGCGACGGCGATAACGTAGACGTACATTTGCGCCTCGTGAACGACAGCATTCACGGCCTCGTCATCATCGCGTCCCAACCCAAAGAGCTCGTCGTCGTCAACATCCTCGGCCCGATAGACCTCGAAAAACTCAGCCAACTGCAAGGCCAGCTTGGCATTCCCAAACTCGATCTCGATTTCAGCAAGGGCAAACCGAAAGATTAGTTGTCGGTTGCCGGTTGCCGGTTGTCAGTTTTTGGTTTTCGTGAAAATCTGCTGTTGCATTTCAGTGCAATCGGGTAATGCTTGACCTGCGCCTTACCGACAACCGACAACCGACAACCGCTATGGCAGACGAAACCCTAATCATCGAAACTCCTGAACACGTCCAGTTGCAATTTGCGCTGGCTTCGATTGGCAATCGCTTTTTGGCGTGTGCGATTGACCATTTGTTGCAAGTATTGGCTATCATTGCGGTATCGTTTTTGTTTTTTGGCCTGGGCTTCAAAGTTGAGAAATTCGGTTCGCGCATTGCAAGCGCCGTTGAAGAAGGCAATGTATGGATTGCGGCCTTGCTGTTGTTAGTGTCCTTCGTGATTTTTATGGGCTACTTCGTTTTCTTTGAGACGCTGTGGAACGGCCAGACGCCGGGCAAGCGTTGGATGAAGCTGCGCGTTATTCAGGAAGACGGGCGTCCGATCAATTTTTTTGCGGCCTTCTCGCGGAACATGCTGCGGTTGGCCGATATGTTACCGCCGCCGTTTTATTCGCTGGGCATCGTTTCGATTTTTGCCAGCGACCGCGCCAAACGCATCGGCGACTTTTTGGCGAATACCGTCGTCATCAAAGAGCGCACCGCTGAAGCGCCCAAGTTCGATGACATTTTTACCAGTGACGAAATTGACACCGCGTTGCGCCGCATCGCGCCTGCCGTCATCTTTAAAGCCGATTTGCGCGCCGTCTCGGAACCTGAAATCGAAATCGTAGAAAACTTTTTGCGCCGCCGTTACGACATTCCCGAACATCCGCGCGCGTGGCTGGCGTGGCGCATTGCCGTACCGCTGATTGAGAGGCTTCAGCCGAGCTTTGAAGGCGGCTTTAATTACGAAGGTTTTCTGGAGGAGTTGCTGGCGCGTTATCGGGTGAAGCGGTAGGGGAGTCGCTTTGCGATACGGCTCTGAGAACCGAATTTATTTCTCCGCCGATGAGAATGGCTACGCCGGTGAGATAGAGCCAGATCATCAGGATCATCAAGCCGCCTAACGTGCCGTAGGTTGCGTTGTAATTACCGAAGCGCGCGACGTAATGCTTGAAGCCGTATGAAATCAACAGCCAGCTTATCAACGCGAACAGCGCACCGGGTGTTGTGGCACGCCAAGGCTGTTTGATGTTGGGCGATAGGAAATAAATCAGTTCGAGCGCAAAGAAGATGAAGCCGATGATGACACCCCAACGCAAGAACTCCCAGCCCGCTTGAAACAGCGCGCCGTAACCATAGCCCGCCGCAATTTGATTGCCGATCAGTCCGCCGAAAAACAACAGAACCAGCGCCGTACTTACAAAAATACCTAAGCCTAAGGTCATCCAGATCGAACGCCACTTGTCGTTGGCCCAGCCGCGCCCAGGCGCGTCATAAGCTACGTGTAGCGCGTTGATGAGCGATTCCATCCCCGCTGAAGCCGCCCAGATTGTCAGCGCGATACCGAAACTCAGCAGGCCGCTGCGCGGACGCCCTACGATTTGAGTGAAAGTCGTGCGCAACAGCGAATAAGCATCGCGCGGCAACACGGTACTCAGGTATTCAAACAGACTGTCGAAGAGCGCGGGGTTTTTGATGTAAGCCAACAGCGCCGTCAGAAACAGCAACATCGGAAACAGCGAGAACAGCCAGTAATAAGACAGTTGCGCGGCGCGTCCGAATACGTCGTCTTCAAACAGGCGTTCATAAATCTCGCGGGTGACGAGGGACAGCGACGGACGGGGTGGCGGTGCGACGGAGCTATGGCGCGAGGCAATCTTTTGCTCGCGCCGACGTAAGCGGCGCAAGCGGCGCAAGCGGCGCAGCCGAGGCGGTTTGAATTGGTTAGGCGGTTGGCTCACGTTGACACGCAGGCAGTCCCGCCTTCAGGCGGAATGTATTGATTGCGCGAGACATTCCGCCTGAGGGCGGGACTACGAACTTTACGTTCCAATCACGACTTCATCCAGCTTAAAGCTCAGGCTTTCGAGCCAGAGTTTGGCGACTTTATAAACCGCCGGATTGCCGTCTACGCGAACGTAAACCTTGTCGCCATCGGCTTCTGAAATGCGCAGCGTTTGCGTCTTGCCGTTTTTGGTGGTGATGCTCAAGACCACGGCGGGCTTGGCGAGTTTGGCTGTGACGTTGGCCGGAACCTTGTCGAGAATTTCTTCGGCTTTGGTTTGCAGCGGCGTAAACAGTTTGAAGGCCGAAGCCTCTTTGTCTTTTTTATCCGCCGGAGCTTTGACGATCCACTTGGTGTGATCTTTGTCGGCTTCAACGATGAGTTGCGGGATGTTCGGATTTTTCAACTCGACGCGGGTCGCATCGTCCTGAATGACTTTGATGATCGTTTTGCTGCGCAAGGCAGAGGCTTTGGCGTTGAGCTTGTCATACAAAGCCTTTTCGATTTTCAGAATCGCCGGACGGTCACTGAGCTTGCCGTAATACATTTCATCAACTTTCGAGCCGATTACGAGCGTTCGTTCGCCGCCTGCCGTGAGTGTCACCGTCGCGCCGAGCTTCGCATTTGCCAAGCCGTATTTGCCCAAATCGTCAGCGGAATCCGCCACAATCTCAG
>JANNUY010001131.1:0-2964 GCA_031414155.1 Acidobacteriota bacterium | reverse complement strand
CTGAGGGCGCGCGCGATTTCGACAAGTTGCTGTTCGGGCATGGTCAAATCGCCCGCGCGGCGTTCGGGGTCAATGGTTGCGCCAACACGCGCGAGCAATTCTTTAGCTTGCGTATGCCGCACGCGCCAATCCACGCGCCGCCACAGGCTGACGGGTTCGTTGCCGTAAGCGATGTTTTCAGCAACCGTCAAATCGGCGAACAACGCAGGCTGCTGATAAATCGCCGCGATGCCCAACCGCCGGGCATTTGCCGTATCGTGTTGCGTAACGAGTTCGTCGTTGATCGTCAACGTACCGCCGTCGGCAACGACTGCGCCGGTGATGATTTTTATCAGCGTAGACTTGCCCGCGCCGTTTTCGCCGACGAGCGCGTGGACTTCACCCGCGCGCAGGTCGAATGAGGCGGTGCGCAAAGCTTGCACGCCAGCGTAAGATTTTGAAATGTCGGTTGCGGTTAGCATTCAGGTCAACGCGGAATGTTCTTCGCGGCTGTGCCGCAGTGATATTCGGAAATGCTCTGCCTTTCCGCCAGCCATGAGAAAATAAATAGGGCTATGCCCACAGCGTTCGTCAGGGGCGTAGCCCCAAAGAATAAAAGCGACTTGCCGGAAAGGCAGAGCCTTTCCGCACATCACTGCGGCACAGCCGCGAAGAATATGCGCCATTACTTGCGCGAGTCATTCAGCATCCGCAAAGCACTCGTCACCAACAACTCGCCCGAACCCGCCGCGCAGCGTGCGCTCCACACTTCGTAATTGCTTTCAGGATAGGCCGAGCGGTTCGGCACGTAGCCAATCGAGCCATTCGCCAGTTCGACGATCATCGTGTAACGGTAAGGCGAAGCCTGTTTGATGCTCTGTCCCAACTCGACAAAGATTTCGCCGGGCAGCGAGACAAACGCCAACTCGTCGCCGACGGTGATGGCTTGCACTTCGACTTCGAGCGGTTGGCCGTTGCGCGCAACTATGTCTAACACCTTGAACGCATTCACCTGTTCCTGAAACGTAGTCTTGCTGTCAGTCAGCCGCGCATAAACCTCTTTGGCTTTCGTCACGTCGGCGTCGGTGATTGGCGCGAGCGGCAGCTTGACGATTTCGCTGCGCACTTGAATGCGTGTTGCGGTTAGCGGCTTGAGCGCGCTCCAACTGCGGTTGATCGCGCCCGCCAAGATCGTAGCGATGCGGAAGGCTTCGCCCACGCCTTTTTGATTGTCGAGCCAGCGGATGTCGCGGTGATTGATGTTGCCGCACGCGCCCGTAGCAAACACCGTCTGAAAATCTTTGCCTTTGCTCTCGGCCAGCAAGCGCGCCAGATGGCCGGGGAAATCCGCCGAAATCTTTTGCCCGCCCGTCGTATCGAGATGCAACGCGAAATTGACGAACGAAGCGAGGGGTTGGCTCTGCGGCGATTCGAGATAAAGCAAGCTCACGTCAGGATCAATCGGGCCGGCGGGCTTGATGATGTTTTTGTCCTGCTTAGGCGGATTCCAACTCACCGTACCGTCGCGCATCCAGAAGCGCCGATTGAAACTCGCGCCGTGTTCTTGCGCTACGGTCGCGCTGAGTTTGATCGGAGCGAGTTTGCGCTGGGCTTCGGCGACGGCTTGCGCGATCAGCTTGGGCAGGTTCGCCGTGTAGCTTTTGGCTTCGACGGAATCGCCGCCATCCAGCGCATCGCGCTTATTCTCTCCGCTCACGACGGGCGACGTATGCGAGTGCGTCGCCGCGATCATCACGTTCGCACCCGCGATGCCGGAGTTGGTTTCGATCAACTGCCGCGCCGTCACTATCGTATGGCGCGGCAACGTCAGAATGTCGCAAATCACCACCGCAGCCGGCGCGCCACCTTGTTCAAACACGATGGCTTTGGCGTAAAGCTCGTCGAGTACGCCTTCGCTCAAACGCTTGCGGTAATAGCCCGCGAGCGGCGTACCGTTAGGCGGCGTGATCGAAACGGCGGCAACGCCTGCGCGCAAGGTTTGTGCGTCTTGCGCGGCAGCGTGCGAATAAAGGAACAGCAAGAGTATTAGCGCAAATGCCGCGAAACGCTTCCAATCAATGTGTGATGAGTCCATCTTGCTTTAGCTCCGCCAACAATGCGTCGTGCGTAATTGTTGGCTCATTTCGTCTTTCGGCAATAGCTGCGAGGTCTTCAAGGTCTTCCAGCAAATTCGTGAATTCGGCAAGCGAGAGAATGACCGCCGTTTTCTCGCCTGCCTGATTCGTCACGTATTGAAGGTCTAACTGCTTTACATCAATCATCGCGTACCTCCATCAAAACGGAATAAGGAGCGCTGCGCGGCTTTTTTTACAGCCCGCTGGGAAGCGGGCGCACCCAGGCTAAAACGCCAACTCACTCAATTTCACCGGACGACCCAATTCAGCCGACAAGTCTGCCGCAAAGGTTACGCGGTGCGATTGAAAGGCCGTCTCGAAATCCGTCAACGGCATCGGCTGGCCTGCGCGCAAGGCGTCAACGTAAGCCTGAAATTGCGGTTGATAGGGGTGATCGTTCACGTCGCCTGAATCCACCGGAGCGACGGCGAGTTGGCTCCATTTGTTTTTGTCGGTCTTGAGTTTCTGGCTGTGAAACTTGTTATCGAGCAGGCTGCCTTCGCTGCCGACCAGATGAATGTGGAAGTAATAGGGCTGCAAGCAATCTGTCACCGAAGCGCACTTGCCGAGCTTGCCATCCTTAAATTTCAAGATCGTCACCGACGTAGTGTCGTATTCATACGGCGCAAAAATTTCGCTGCGGCTGCGGTTGCTGTATGAAGTCACTTCTTCTACGTCATGGCCCAGCGCCATCAACAGCATGTCGAGCGCGTGGCATCCGGCGGTGAGCAGGCTGCTGCCGCCTTTGTCTTTCTTGATGTTCCAGGGGAACTGGCCGTACCACGGGCCGATGCCGTGATAATAATCGGTCTCGCCGTAATGCAATTCGCCCAGCAAGCCTTCGCGCAAA
>JANNUY010001130.1:0-3171 GCA_031414155.1 Acidobacteriota bacterium | reverse complement strand
TTGTTGCCATAAATCGAACAGCGATTGAGCGGCCCGCTGTAACCCGCCGTCTTGCACAGCGCGCGGTGAAACTGGAATTGCAGAATGTGCGCAAGAAAGTAGCGCGCATACGGCGTATTGCCCGCGACGTGATATTTCGCGCCCGCGTCGAAATCCTGCTCGCTGCGCGCGGCAGGAGCCGATACGCCCTGATATTTTTCGCGCAATTCCCACCACAGTTTGTTGTAATCACCCGCGCCGGTTTCGCCAGAAAATACTTTCCAGCGCCATTGGTCTACGAGATAGCCGAACGGCAGAAACGCGACTTTGTCCATCGCCAACCGCAACAACAGCGGAATGTCTGCACTGGCATCAGGGGCTTTATCAATCAGTCCAAGTTGCTTGAGATATTCTGGCGTAACCGACAGCGCAACGGTGTCGCCGATGGCTTCGTGAAAACCGTCGTTGGCGCTGTTTTGATAGAGCGGCGGTTGCGGCGCGTAAGCCATCTGATAGTAGTTGTGGCCCAACTCATGATGAATCGTCGTGAAGTCTTCGTCGTTGATGTTGATGCACATCTTGATGCGCACATCATGCTGGTTGTCTATATCCCAGGCGCTGGCGTGGCATACGACATCGCGGTCTTGCGGCTTGGTGAAAAGCGAACGCTGCCAGAACGTTTCAGGCAGCGCGCCGAAACCCAGCGAAGTGAAAAAGCCTTCGCCGTATCTGACCATTTGTTTGGCGTCGGTCTTACGCGCTTGCAGGATTTTGGTCAGGTCATACGTTTGCGCTGAACTCGCGGGCTTCACCAGTTCGTAAATGTTGCCCCACTGTTGCGCCCACATATTGCCTAGCAAATGCGCAGGGATGGGGCCAGTGGCGGGCACAGCGTCGCCGTATTTTTGCCGCAGTTTGGCGCGCGTGTAAGTGTGCAACGATTCATAAAGCGGCTTGACCTGATTCCACAGCCGCTCCATCTCGGCGGCAAAGGCGTCGGGTTCCATGTCGTAATTCGTCCGCCACATCGCGCCTACGTCTTTGAAATTCATTTCTTTCGCGCCTTCGTTGGCGAGTTCGACAAAGCGCGAATAACGCTGGCGGTACTTGGGCGAAATGCTGTGCCAGCCTAACCAGGCTTTTTTGAGTTCTTCAGGATTGCGGCTTGCGGCGAGAATCTTCTCAAGGTCGCCGAGGCTCAGGCACTTTTTATCCGGCCCATCAGGGCAATACTTGCCCTTACCGTAATCGCCTTCCATCGAAGCAGCGACTTTGGTGAGTTCTTCGCGTTTCTTTTCGTCGTTGGGCGCGGGCATCGTGAGCGAAAGTTTCAACAGCTTCAGCTTGCGCGCCGCGTCGGACGAAACGTTCACGCCGTCGAATTTGCGCGCAGCTTCAGCCAGATCGGTGCCGAGCTTGATAAATTCTTCGTTGTGCTGGGCTTCGATGGCTTCGGTGTCGTCGGTGATGAAATTGCTTTTGACCCAACTGGCGCGGCTTAGTTTGATCGCGGTGTCGGAATACTGCTTTTCGGCATCGGCGAGAAATTTATCAGCGCCCTCAGCCGTCAACGCCAGATTCCCAGTTGCATTGTTTGAATTGCTGACAGTTGAATTAGGCGCGACGGAACAAGCCGCCATCCATAACAAGCCAGCTAACAAAGTCAGCGACAAGCCGAACGAGACACAACGACGCAACATAAGCATTCTCCTTAATAGTTGTTGGTGGAAATTTAGGTCAGGCGCTTTTCACGCGCAGCGTAGCTTACCGACATGCCCTTTGGCTCACAAGCTGCACAACTTGGGGGCTTGCCCACAGGCGAGGCTAGCGCCTATGCTTCGCGTCACGGTGTGGCGGCTGAAAGGTAACCGCACGCGATTTCAAAAATTATGACTCATACCATCCGCGAAATTCTCACTGCCTTGCAATATCTGGTCTTCGGCCTCGTCGCGTTTTGCGTCGTGTTGCGCTGGTTCTCGCATTACCCTTTTTACTGGCAAATTCTGGTATGGCTGATGATCGCGGGCGGAGCCACCCTGATTCGCATCATTGCAATGGTCGCTACTGAATGGTTCAGCGCCACGGGCTGGCAATCCATCCGTCGCCGTAATTGGGACTAAGCTCTCTCTGTTTTACACTATCAATTGGCCGCCATTTGCAATTGGCCGCCATTTGATTTCAATCAACTCGCCATTGAGAAAAAAGTCCCTTCCGTTGAAGCCAGAAACACAAGCACTCACCCACATTCTTTTGCCGTTGTCAGACAAGCTCATTTGACTGTGCTGCGCCCGCGCGACGCGGTGCCAGATCGGTTACAATCGAAATAGAAACCGACCAGACGGCTTTATGGATGCGGTTTCAACCAACGCAAAATCATCAAGTTTGTGACCAGCGATTGAATCGAACAGGAATCCCCTATGCCCCTAAACGCCAACACCCGGCTTGACCATTACGAAATCATCGCGCCGCTCGGAGCAGGCGGGATGGGTGAAGTTTATCGTGCGCGCGACACGCGGCTTGACCGTGAAGTCGCCATCAAAATCCTGCCCGCCGATTTTGCGCAAGATGCCGAACGTTTGCGGCGCTTTGAACAGGAAGCGCGCGCTACGTCGGCGTTGAATCATCCGAACATTTTGAAAGCTGGCGCACGGCCAGGCCGAGCCAATCACGGATTGACGCCGCCTTTTTAATCAACAAAACTGTTGCTCGTCATCCGTTTTTCACAGGAGAGGGTTAAGGGTATGAATGTGAATCAAGCCGATTACGACAGTCCGTGGAAAGAAATTTTGGATTTGTTTTTCGAAGCCGCGTTTGAGTTCTTTTTCCCGGCGGCGCACGTCCAGATTGATTGGTCGCGCGGTTATGAGTTTCTCGACAAGGAACTGCAAAAGATCACGGCGGACGCTGCGCTGGGCCGCCGCGTCGTAGACAAACTCGCCAAAGTCTGGCTCAAGAACGGCACCGAGCTTCGGGTCTTGGTTCACGTCGAAGTGCAAGGCCAGCGCGAAACCAATTTCGCCGAGCGGATTTATGTTTATCACTCACGCCTCTTTAACCGCTTCAACGCGCCCGTCGCTACTTTTGTTATTTTTACCGATGAAGAAGAAAACTGGCGGCCTGCGGTTTATGAAACGGAATTGCTGGGTACGGAACTGCGGCTCAAGTTCGTCACCGCCAAGCTGACCGATTATC
>JANNUY010001129.1:0-1244 GCA_031414155.1 Acidobacteriota bacterium | reverse complement strand
GGGTCGTCGTTGGCGAGGTTGATGGCATTGATCAATTCCTGTGCGGCTCCTGCTGAATCGCTCGCTGGATCAATGGTTAGTTGAATCTGGCTTGGGTCCGAGCCTTTAAGGGCTATGTTATCTACTAACTGTGTGTCGTTTAGCGAGGGGCCAATCTCCTTGGCTTTCTTCATTATGGCCGCGTGCCTGCCAAACGAACCACGTTCGGCTTGCGCGCGCCAACCCAGAAAGCTAAGCGTTAGTGTGATAAATGCTGTGACCAAGACCAGACCGATACGTGTGTAGGAATTTTTCATCATCATTTACCTGCGAGCCTATCATTTTTAGGCTTTCATTTTTGGTCGCGTAACTTATTGCGCAAGCGTGCGAGTTCACGCTCTTCGAGCGCCAGCGTAAGAGCTTTTTCCCACGCGCGGCGGGCTTCGGCGGGGCGTCTGAGTTGGGCGAATACGTCGCCGAGGTGTTCGTGGATGGTGGCGTTACGGCGCGCATAAGTCAGTGCCTTTTCAAACGTCGCGCGGGCTTGTTCGAGTTGCCCGGCTTTGAATTGCGCCCAGCCGAGGCTGTCGAGAAAGCTGCCGTTGAGCGGTTCGATGGTGAGCGCGCGTTCGATCAGCGCGATGGCTTCGGGAAGTTTCACGCCGCGTTCGGCCAACGTGTATCCCAGATTATTCAGCACCGTCGCGTTGTCGGGTTCGCGTTGCAACAAGTCGCGCAGCAGCTTTTCGGCTTCGTCAGATTTTTTATTGCGATCAAGCACCGAAGCCAGTTGCAGCGTCGAACTCGGATTCGTGGGATCAAGCGCGAGAGCCTGACTAGCAGCCTTTTCTGCTTCATTCAAATTGCCTGCCTGCATTTGCACATTGCTCAAGACCATTTGTATGACGGCGTCTTCTGACGCGCGGTCGGGCGTGCTTTCGAGCATGGCGAGCAACAGGTCTTCGCATTCGCGGAAGCGTTTTTCTTCGGCGAGCAACATGACTTCAGTCAGCTTCAGGTTTTTATCCTGCGGCGCGCGGCGAATCGTCGCGCGTACCAAATCAAGCGCCTCACGCCGCTTCCCTTCTTCGCGCAGCCCATTGAGTTGCGCGCGTTCAACTAAGTAAGCCTGTTCATCAGTGACTTTGCGCGTGCGCGTAAAAAGTGTTTGCAGCTTGGCGTTGTTGCCCAGCCGCCGATGCAAGCGAGCCAATTCAGAAACGACGCGACCGAATACGCCAAGCTGGCTTTCGTTGACGTGGCCT
>JANNUY010001128.1:0-3125 GCA_031414155.1 Acidobacteriota bacterium | reverse complement strand
AGACGCAAAATTTTGCGTCTCTACGCTGCGGCTATTCTTCCACCTTCGGTTCGATGCGGACGAAATCAATGCCCGACGCAACTAACGCAAACGGCAAGCGCACGAGCGTATCGTTATAAACTTTCACTGTCTCAACGTAATCCCGCTTGCCGCCGGTCGTGCCGTTGATCGCGCCTTTGAACTCTTCGACCAAACGCAGGTAAGCATCGTTCGCTTTGAGGTCAGGATAGTTGTCACCCAAATTCACGATGCTGTCGGAGTTCGACGCGATGTCGCGGTAAGTATAAAGCAAGCCATCTTGATCGTTGTTCTTGAGGGCTTCGTTGAGCGCGGTGCGATAGCCTTGCCATTGCGATAACATCGGCGGATCAGACTTGATGACGGCTTTGGCCGTGTCGAGCGCCTTGATGCCTGCGTCGCATTGCTTGTTGATGCTCATCGCCAGATTGGCCCACTTGGCGGCGATGGTTTGTTTCTTCCGGTTCAAATCGTTTTGCGTATAAGGGAAAATCTTTTCGACCGGATAAAACCGTTTGGCTTCTTCAAATTCTTCCCACGTCCATTTGTCTTTTTCTGCCGGAGCCAATTTCACTCGCGCACTCTTTTGCGTATACGAAGCGTTGGAAGGTGCGCGTTCCAGCACGGTCACCAACAGTTTGCCATCGGGCTGCGGCGCGATTTCTTTGATTTCGATAAAGCCGTCCAGCACGGACACCAACGCGCTCGGCGAAGTGTTCGCGTTTTGCTGATTGATGCGCCGCGCGAGGGTGAAAAAGACTTCGTCCTTGTTGGGCGGCTTGCGCACGGCTGCCGGAGCGGCTGCTTGTGGCACGGGCGCTTGTGCCGCAGGGGGCGCGGCAGGTTTGACCGCAGGCGTAACAGGCGGCGTCGCCTTGCGCGTCGCTTGCGCTAACGTGGTGGTGGTCAGCCCGATGGGCAAGAAAATGAAGGCTGCACTTAACCATACGAACTGTTGTACAAATTGTTGAATGACTTTTTTCATCGCTACTACCTCTTAACTAGCCGTTTAGCCAGCCGTTTAGCTAGCCTTTTAGCTGGCCTTTTACCTAGATTGATTGTTACTTTGGGAATGCCAGATTGACCGAATAACCTTTGCCCAGTTCTTTGCTGATGCCGTCTTTCTTGCCTGACAACTTTACGACGTATTTCCCATCGGTCAGGTTGGATGAAGCGATCAGGATGGCAACGCCGTTGGTCGCCTTGCTGACTTTGATGAGCGAAGGCTTTTGTCCTGCCGGGCCAGTGATGTCGGCGGTGTATTCAGGATAATCAGCCAGCTTGGCGAGATTCATATCAAGTCGAAAGACTCTGACCGAAGACGCCACATTGATCGCGGGTTCTTCGGCACCGGTTGGCGAACCTGCCGCCGGAGCCACTGCTGCTGGACGATAGCCTGTGCCGCCAACATTGGCTTGCACGGTCGTCCATTCGTTCGAAGCGGTTTCGAGTGTCTTGGCGCGGGTTTCCAACTCAGTGGTTTTGGTGCGCTCGATTTCCATCTGCTGGTCGAGCATTTCTTTTACCTTCGCGTTTTCATCGTTGAGGGTTTGATTGCTCTGTTTGAGTTTAGTGACTTCGCTTTGCAAGCGCGCGCGTGCTTGCCCTTGCTGCCAAGCGAGGAAGCCGGTGATGCCGAGTCCGACTAAGAGCAAGCCCGCCAGCGCCATCGGCCAGCGCGGCGCGACAGGGCGCGTGACATATTGCGATTCCATTTCATCGGGCGAAACGACCACCACACCGGCGTCGTTGAGTTTCTGATTCATTGCGGGTCTTTCCTACGTTAATAAAATGAATGCGGCGAAGGGTTTCGCCTGCAAAAGCGCGAGTATTGTGCCGATTGGTTCTGGTGTATGCAACCACTAATGGTTGGTTAATTTGGTCAATTCTGAAGCCGTGCATTAGACTCGCGCCTCTTCCAAACACAATTCAACGACAAGGGATAATTCACGCAATGATCAAGACACTCGAATGGACTGACGCAGGCGTCGTCATGGTTGACCAACGCTTGCTGCCTACTGAAGAGGTTTATCCGGTTTTCAAAACTTATGAAGAGGTCGCTTATGCGATCAAAGAGATGGTCGTACGCGGTGCGCCAGCGATTGGCGTGGCAGCCGCGATGGGCGTAGCCCTCGGTACGCGTGATGCGCAAGCCGCCAACGTCGAATCGCTTGACGGCGCGTTCAATCAGGTTTGTCAGGTGTTGGGCGCGACGCGGCCTACGGCGGTGAATCTGTTTTGGGCGATTGAACGCATGCGAAAGCTCTATGCCGAACAGCGCGCCGCTGGCGCAAGCGTGGCCGACATTCGCGCGCGGCTGATTGCCGAAGCGCAAGCCATGCACGTCGAAGACATCGCCGCCAATCGTGCGATGGGCGCATTCGGCGCAGCGTTGATTCCTGACGAGGCGACGGTGTTGACGCATTGCAACGCGGGCGCGTTGGCGACGGCGGGTTACGGCACTGCGCTGGGCGTAATTCGCGCGGCGGTCGAGGCGGGCAAAAAGGTTGCCGTATTTGCTGACGAGACGCGGCCTTTTTTGCAAGGCGCGCGGCTGACGGCGTGGGAGTTACAAAAAGACAACATTCCGGTCACGCTGATCACCGACAACATGGCCGGGCATTTCATGAAAGCCGGTAAGATTGATTGCGTAGTTGTCGGTGCTGACCGCATCGCTGCCAACGGTGACGTAGCCAATAAAATCGGTACGTACTCAGTCGCCGTCTTAGCAAAAGAAAACAACATTCCGTTTTATGTCGCGGCTCCGATCTCTACGTTAGATTTGTCACTGCCCGACGGCAGTCACATTCCTATCGAAGAGAGGACGCCGCTCGAAGTCACACACGTCAAAGGCCAACAAATCGCCCCCGACGGCGTGACGATTGCGAATCCGGCTTTCGATGTCACGCCGTATCGTTACGTGTCTGCGATCATCACCGAACGTGGCGTAGCCCGTACGCCGTATGTTGATAGCCTGAAAGCATTGGCTGCCTGAGCGTCGAGGCGCGCGCGACAGTGTATGGGTCTTCGCCACAATAAAGCACAAAAGCCACAAAAAGGGTTTGACGGCAATCACTCCCTTTTGTGTTTTCTGTGCTTTTTTGTGG
>JANNUY010001127.1:0-3151 GCA_031414155.1 Acidobacteriota bacterium | reverse complement strand
GCTTTGAAAGTCGCGCACCATCATCGGATAAGGATGCGGCCCCAGCACCGACCCTAAACAGTAATGCGTATCGCCCACGTTCGTCACCCAATCGCGCAAGGCTTCGTTGATCGCGTCTTTGAGCGTCTTGCTGCCTGACGTGACGCCGACAACGGTCGCGCCCATCAGCCGCATGCGAAAGACGTTCAGCGCTTGACGTCGCATGTCTTCGGTGCCCATATAGACGATGCATTCCAAGCCCACGAGCGCCGCCGCCGAAGCGGTCGCTACGCCGTGTTGCCCCGCGCCGGTCTCGGCGATGATGCGCGTCTTGCCCATCCGTTTGGCGAGCAGGATTTGCCCCAGCGCGTTGTTGATCTTGTGCGCGCCGGTGTGCGTGAGGTCTTCGCGTTTGAGGTAAACCTGAGCGCCGCCCAAATGTTCAGTCAACCGTTGCGCGTGAGTGATGGGCGTCTCGCGGCCTACGAAATCTTTGAGCAGCCGGTTGAACTCGGCTTGAAAGTCGGCATCGTCGCGCATCTCGGCATACGCGGCCTTTAGCTCTTCCAGCGGATGCATCAACGTTTCGGGTACGTAGCTGCCGCCGTAATCGCCGAAATGTCCTTTGTGATCGGGGTATGAAGTGAAATCAGTACTCATTAGTTATTCGTTCGATGAACTATCTATTTCTTCCATCTTTGCGTCTGCCAAATCCTTTGGGTCGTATGAAACAAGAGTCAGAATAAAACGTGAACCGAGAGGTCGAAGATGGAACGGAATAATCGCAGTTGGAATATCCCAAATCGGCCCGTAAACCATGTGTCCATTATTTTGAAACCGCTCAAGTAGTACTTGTGTGAATCCGCCATTTAGATGAAACAGAACTCTCACAGGTTCGGGAACAAGAGGATCACGCATGACAAAGTTTCTTCGCGGCTGTGCCGCAGTGATGTGCGGAAAGGCTCTGCCTTTCCGTGACACATCGAAAGATAAAAGGGGCTATGCCCCAAACGTCGCCGACTCAATGACATTGCGGGCATAGCCCGAAGGAATTAGATCGCCTACCGGAAAGGCGGAGCCTTTCCGCACATCACTGCGGCACAGCCGCCAGAGAGACGAGGGCGATTCAAGCCTTACCAAATCTCTGATAATTAAGGTTTTTTGCAAAGCCAAACTTCTGATTCGTGAAAGAAGTAAAGTGCCAGCTTGCCCGGCTTAATGGAAAAAATGGCATCGTTAATAGTGCCAATAGCCAACGCTTCTGCCATCGTCAGATTACGCGGCTCATCGTAAAAGTCGTAATACACACCCGTTTGCTTTGGTGCGATTTCAGTCGCATCGGTTATGAGAGCGCAGTGCGAACGGTTTAGATCATTGTGCAATTTGTGCGAATCGCGAAAAGCTTTTTTAGGTCTTTCAAGTAACAAATAAAGCCACCTATCTCGCCGTTGTTTTTCAACGAAGCCTTCAACGAAGGCTTTCATGTGTTCTTGATAGATTGCCTCTGAAGTGACCGAAGCAGATTCAAGTATTTCTCCACTGTCTGCCATTGCAATTCACGCCTTCCACAAATAAGCCGTAATAATATCACTCGCAAGCTACCAGCTTGCGATACAGTGCCTTCAACATCGCCGCATCTTTAACACCCGGCTCACTCTCAACACCGCTGTTCACATCCACCGCAAACGGCGCGACAGCTTGTACGGCTTCGACAATGTTGTCTGGCGCAAGCCCGCCCGCCAGAAACAGCGTGGTGTATTGCGCGGCTTCGCGCGCTACGTCCCACGCGACGGTCTTGCCCGTACCGCCGTACAACCGCTTGTCGAATGCATCAAGCAAGATCGCCGTAGCGGGATAATCCAACACCTGTTTGGGATAAAAATCCGGTCCGACGCGCAAGGCTTTGATGACCCGTTCGGCTCCGACCGCCGCGCAATAGTCTGGCGTTTCGTCGCCGTGCAGTTGCGCAATCGTCACGCCGCTTTCACTCATAATGCGCGACACGTCTTCAGGCGTGGGTTCATTGACGAATACGCCGACAGATTCAATGTGCGCAGGCAATCCCTCAATGATCGCACGCGCCGCATCAGGCGCAATGTATCGCAAGCTCTTAGGATAGAAGTTAAACCCTAAATATGCCGCGCCGCATTCGACGCACATCAGCGCATCGTCGAGCGTTGTGATGCCGCATACTTTGAGCCTGGTAGTAACCATCAATCAAAACTCCCAGACGAAAATCATTGACGGGTGACGTTGACTCCGCGCGCATAAGAAAAATACAGCCAAAATGGTACCGGCGTACCATCTTTCCTGGCAGGGCTGAATTTAATCTGGCGCGCAGCGGTGAGTAACTCGTCCTTACCTTTCAGGCCTACGTCAGCATTCAGTAACACAATGTCTACGTATTGCCCTTGTGAATCGAGAATGCCTGCCAACTCCACCTTACCAGTACCTCCGATGCTGGTGGCTGCTCTCAGGGATTCTCTGACGAGTACAGGCCGTTGATAACGCGCGTCGCTTTTGTGTTCAATAAATTCAACCATGTTACGAACCGCTTCCCGCCGCAATTGAAAAGCATTCGTCAACTCATTTTTGGGTGCGGGTTGTTGAATCGCCGTTTCATAAGCCGCCAGTGCTTCCTTTGACTTATGGCGCATAATCTCAATGTCGCCTAACAGCACGTAAATGTCAGCAAATTGCTGGCCTTGTTCCATTGCCACTGAAACTTCTTTGTGTGCCTCTTCCAATTTTGAAGATTCAAAAAACAACCGCGCCAGCAAATAATGCGCTGGCGGAAAAACCGGTTGTAAACGAATAGCCTCTTTCGCGTACTTAATGGCATCGCCGCGTTTGTTTTCCTGCCAGGCGATGAGCGCTCCCAACATCGAAGCCTCTGGCCAGTTTTTACGCGCCGCTTGCGCAAGCTGCAATTCGCCCTTCGCCGTTTCATAGTCGCGTTGACGATAAGCATTTCGTGCGCGGTTCAAAATGGCTGCGGCATCGTTGAGGGGAGTGTCTTGCCCGTACACGAGAGCGCAAAACAACACACCGCAAACGGTCATCCTCAATTTGGCAAAAGAACCTTGTAATCGCATTGTTACTCCTTACGACTCAACCCGCTTATCCACTAACGCAGCCAGCGCAGCGCCTTCATCGCCCGCGCGCATCAATT
>JANNUY010001126.1:0-4184 GCA_031414155.1 Acidobacteriota bacterium | reverse complement strand
ATGTTCTCGAAACCTGTTTCCGTAGTGACTGGCGCTTACGACCACATCGTTTTGCCGCCGCACGCGAAAGCCCCTGATTGGGAACTCGAACTCGGCGTCGTCATCGGTCGCAAGGCGCGGCGCGTCAGCAAAGCCGATGCGATGAGTTACGTTGCGGGTTACAGCATCGTCAACGACATCACCAACCGCGATCACGTCTTTCGCCGCGATGCCGTCAAAGCAATGGGCAGCGATTGGGTCGCCGCGAAAGGTTCGCCGACCTATTTGCCGTTTGGGCCATATCTAGTGCCTGCGGCGTTCGTGCCGAATCCGCAAGACCTGCAACTGACGCTGAAACTCAACGGCGAAATCAAACAGGACGAAAGCACGGCGGACATGATTTTCGACATCGCGCGGCAAATTGAATATCTGTCGAGTTTGGTTGAGTTATGGCCGGGCGATGTGATTTGCACCGGTTCGCCAGCGGGCAACGGCACGCATTACCAACGATTTTTGCAGGAAGGCGATGTGGTCGAATGCACGATCACAGGCTTGGGAACGCAACGCAATGTTTGCGTGAAAGAGAAATTGGACTAAAGAGTGTAGTGACGACTTTAGTCGTCCTGCCAGCGCAGAGAATCATTTTTACAAAGTGAATAAAGTCGCCACCACCAAGACAAAAAAATATAAAAGCTGGGAGCTAGCAGGGATGAAAGCGGCAATCCGCCACATTGCCGACCTTAACGCGAACATTCCATCAGCGAGCAAAACAGAACACCGCTTGCTGTTCATTTCAACGATTTAGGAGATTAGTAATGACAAGAAGTAAAACCATTTATACAGACCGTCTCGCGGCGTTGTTGCAGTTGAGCCTGCTGACGCTGCTGGCAGTCTCAGCGGCGTTGGCGCAAGCCGTAAGCGGCACCTTGCTCGGCGCGGTCACTGACCCCAGCGGAGCCGCCGTGTCAGGCGCGAAAGTTACGTTCACGCATCCGGCGACGGGCTTGGTGCGCACCATCACCAGCGACGAGTCGGGCGAATATGTCGCACCGAGCTTGCCGACCGGAACCTATAACATTGCCGTTGAAGCCAACGGTTTCAAGAAAGCCAACCTGCCGAACATTCAACTCGGCGTAGACCAGAAAGTTCGCATAGACGTGAAGCTCGAAGTCGGCGCGGCCAGCGAATCGGTCGAGATTCAAGGCGGCGCGGCGCTCGTGCAAACCGAAAGCTCTGAGTTGAGCGGTACGATCAGCGAACAGCAAATCGTGAACCTGCCGCTCAACGGACGGAACTTCGTGCAACTCACGCGCACGCTGCCCGGCGTATTGCGCGGCATTCCCGGCGCGAACATTGACGGCGCGGGTTCGCTGGCGTGGCGCGCTTCGGCATCGTTTTCGGCAAACGGCATGCGCACGCGCGACAACAACTTCATGCTCGATGGCGTAGACAACAATGAAACCTGGCTGAACTCCGCCGTGATCTTCCCCAGCGTTGACGCGCTCGAAGAATTCAAAGTGCAATCCAGCACCTATTCCGCCGAGTTCGGACGTTCGAGTGGCGGCGTCATCAACATTCAAATCAAATCGGGCCAGAACGATTTTCACGGCAGCCTGTTTGAATTTCTGCGCAACGATAAACTCGATGCCAACGATTTCTTCAACAATCGCAATGGCCGCGCCAAACCGCCTTATCGCCAAAATCAATTCGGTGCCACGGCGGGCGGACGCATTCGCCGCGACAAGATGTTTTATTTCGGCGATTTTCAGAGTACGCGCATTCGTGACAGCAAAACCTATTTGTCCAACGTGCCAAGTGCGAAGATGCGGGTGGGCGATTTCTCTGAACTCACGCGCGTGATTTACAACCCGGCGACCAATCAACCCTTTGCGGGCAACATCATTCCGACGGCGCTGATTGATCCGGCGGCGCGCAAGATCATTGACCAGCTTTATCCGCAGGCGAACGTAGCGGGTACGCGCGCGGCCAACGGGCAAACGATCAACAACTTCCTTTTTAACCCCGTGTTGCAACGCGAAGACGATCAGTTCGACGGCAAGATTGATAATTACTTTTCGTCGAACAATCACTTCTTTGGGCGTTACAGCTTTGAGCGCACTCATCGCTTCCTACCCGCTACGTTACCGCACGGTGACGCGGGTACGACGTTTGGCGCGGGCGATGGTTTGATTCGCGCGCAAAGTCTGGCGCTCAACGACACCCACACGTTCAGCCCGCGTTGGTTGAATGAGTTCCGGGTCGGATTCAGCCGCGTAGCTTTCAAAGTCACCTCAATTGATTTCGGCTCGAATCTGGCGAACAGCGTCGGCATTCCGGGCGTGAACATCAGCGACAACGCGACGGCGATGTCGCAGATCGCCTTTGGCGGCGGCGACATTCGCAACCTGGGCGCGAACGGCAACCAGCCGTTGTTGACCTTCCTCGACACGTTTCAATACTTCGACAACGTCACGCATACGCGCGGCAACCATACGATCAAGATGGGCGCGAGCCTGACCCGCCGTCGCCGCAACATCTTTAACGTAGACAACATCGTCGGCAACTTCACTTTTCAACCCAATTTGACCTCTAACTGCGCAGGCATCACTGCCGGTTGCACGCAAAACGCCGCGACGGGTTTTTCGTTCGCCAGCTTCTTGCTCGGTTACGCCTCGTCGGTTACGCGCGGCATCATGCAAGGCACGATTGGCGAACGCCGTCCTGAATACGGCGCTTATGTGCAAGATGATTGGCGCGTGAACAGTAAGCTGACATTGAACCTCGGCTTGCGTTATGACCTGTTCGTACCTTACGTCGAAGTCTATGACCGTCAATCTAATTTCGACACCAGCACGGGCCGTTTCGTCGTCGCGTCTGACAGCGCCACGATCAACGGCATCAAAGTCGGACGCCGCTTGCAAACGACGCCGAAGAAAGATTTCGCGCCGCGCATCGGTTTTGCTTACAACCTGCTGGGCAACGGCCGCATGGTCGTGCGTGGCGGTTATGGCATGTTCTGGAACAATCCGTTGACCGGCACTTCTTCGTCGAAAGGCATCAATCCACCGTTCCTGCTGTCGAATGCGCAGACCACTACGTTTGCGACGACGTTCCGCTTGAGCGCGGGCATTCCTGCACCACCCGCGTTGAATCCGGCTGCCGTGCCGACCGGTACGACGCGCTCGATTTTTGATCCGAACTTCCGTGACGGTTATGCCCAGCAATGGAACCTGAACCTGTCGCAAACCTTCGGCAAGAATTACGCGCTTGAACTGACTTACGTCGGCTCAAAAGGATCGCAACTGGTTATCAAGCAGGACATCAACCAGGCGCGTCCCACCGTAGGCGTGACGAATCCTAACATCAATCGTCCGTTCTTCGCGCTTGCGCCCGGCCTGACTGGCTTGTCGCAAGTGCAAAGCCGCGGCTATTCAAACCACAGCGCCTTCTTGCTGAAGTTCTCAAACCGTTTCTCGAATGGCCTTTCGTTCCTGAACTCTTATACCTTCGGCAAGACGATTGACATCGTTTCTGACACCGAAGGCGCAACGCAGAACGCTTATGATTTCAACCGCGACCGCGCCGTGTCTGATTTCGACATCAAGCACACTCTCTCGTCGAGCTGGTCTTATGACTTGCCCTTCGGCAAGGGCAAAGCGATTGGTGGCGGCCTGGATGGCATCGCCGATAAGTTCATTGGCGGCTGGCACCTGAGCGGCATCATGTTGTTGCGTTCGGGTCTGCCTTTCAGCGTTCAGCAAAACATTGGCGTTGGCTCAACCGGCACAGGCAACCGTCCGAACCGTTTGGCTTCGGGCAAGTTGGATAACCCGACGATTGATCGCTGGTTCGACATCGCAGCGTTTCAAATCGTACCGGATGCAACGGGCACTTATGGCAACAGCGGACGCAACATCCTGCGTGGGCCGGGGCAATTCAACGTTGACCTTTCGCTCGTGAAAAACACGCGCTTCAAAGAACGCTTTGAACATCAGCTCAAAGTCGAATTCTTTAACGCGCTCAATCACGCGCAATTCGCCAATCCGGGCAACACCATCGGTACGGCGGCGGCAGGCACGATTTCGAGTTTGCTGTTCGGTTCAACCGCACGGCAGATTCAGGTGGCGATGAAGCTCAAGTTCTAGTGCTTCATCACAAAAAAATTGCGGGAGTATGGCGGGTTATTAACCCGCCATACTCCCGCT
>JANNUY010001125.1:0-5135 GCA_031414155.1 Acidobacteriota bacterium | reverse complement strand
GGCGTAATGCGCGGTTTTGAAGCCCACGACAATGTCTGAATGTTTCTTCGCCAGCGCGGCGGTCACGGCGGCGTCCATCAATTTGGTGTCTTGCTCGACGCCCGAACTGCCGACGCCCATGCCCTGACCGGCGATGTTGATGAAAGCGTAAGTGCGCGTCTTGGCGCGATCCAATACGCGCTGGCGAAAGTCTTCAAAGTTTTGCGCGCCTGACGTACCCGCATCGGCCATCGTCGTCGTACAAGCGCGAAAGCTGAATCCGTCGGGATAAACGCTTTGATCGCCGGTCAGCGCCTTCAAGCCGGTGCCCGCATAAAGATGCGTGTGGATGTCCACAATGCCCGGCGTGACATAAAGGCCGGTCGCGTCAACGACGCGCTTGGCTTGCGCGGCGGGAATGTTTTTGGCGACGGCGGCGATCTTGCCAGCGGCGATAGCTACGTCACGAATCTCGTTGAGGTTGTTTTTGGGGTCAATGACGTGGCCGTTTTTGAGCAACAAGTCATAAGGCTGTTGCGCAAAGACTGGCAGACTAAGCAAAACGAATAGACAAAACAGTTTGGTCACGGGACGCCTCCTTGAGTTGAAATTGAATACGCGCATTATCGTTAGCCGGTTGAATTACGGCAACGGCTTGCTGTCGTGAGAGCCAATGCACACAATGCCGAAGTAATGTTGACGCTCAACTCCGAAGGGCTTTCGCCACAAAGAAGCACAAAAGCCACAATATGAATTCACCGGCAGCTTTTGTGAGTTCTGTGCTTTTTTGTGGCGAAAGCCCACCGAGGATTCCTGACGCATCCGCATCTATCGTTAAACACATTTATGCAATTCATTCTCAATCTGGCTTATCGTGAAATGCGGTCGTCGTGGCGACGGCTCATCTTTTTCTTTTTGTGCATCGCCATCGGCACGGGTTCGATTGTCGCGCTGCGTTCGCTGTTGCAGAACCTGAAAGTCGCCGTCAACCGCGAAGCCCGCGCGTTGCTCACCGCTGACGTGCAAGTGTCGGCGAATACGCTGCCGGACGAGGCTACGCGCAAACGGCTGGCGCAATTGCTCAACTCACCCGATGTCATCGCGCAAAGCGAAATGCTCGAAACCGCAACCATGGTAACGGGGGTACGTTCGGCGAAAGATGTGCAGGTCACGCCCAAACTGGTTGAGTTCAAAGCCGTGCAAAGCGACTTCCCTTATTACGGCGAAATGGTGATGGCTGAAGGCGCGACCTATCGCCACGACTTGTTGAAAGGACGCGGACTCATCGCGCGACAAAGTTTGTTGACTGCACTCAACGTAAACATCGGCGATCAGGTCATCGTCAACGAACAGGCTTTCACCATTCGCGGCGTAGTTGAGAAAGAACCGGGTTCCGCCATCGGCGGATTCAATTTTGCGCAACGCGCTTTTATGGATTACGACGATGCCGTCGCGGCGGGCCTGCTCGGTTTCGGCAGCCGTGCGCGCTATCGCCTGTTGGTCAAGACGAAAGACAACACGGCTCAGGCGTTAGAAGAAAAACTCAAGCAAGCCTTTCGACAAGATGCGTTTCTTTCGATTCGTTCATTTCGTTCGACGCAAGATCGTCTGAGCAATTCGCTGACGCGCGTCGAAGATTTCTTGAGCCTGATCGGCCTCGTCATTCTCGTACTCGGCGGCATAGGCATTTCGAGCGTGACGCGCGTGTTCATCAGTCAAAAGATGAAAACCATCGCCATCCTCAAAACGCTGGGCAGCAAGAACGCGAGCGTCTTAGCTATCTATCTCACACAAGTTTTATTGCTCGGCTTGCTCGGTAGTTTGCTTGGACTCGCGTTAGCCAAACTCACCGTCATCGCCGTCCCCGCTTATTTCAAAGGACGCTTGCCGCTCGACATCGAATTCACGCTGACCTGGTCGGCGATGGCGCAAGGCTTGGGCATAGGCATTTTGATTTCGCTGTTGTTCTCGTTGTTGCCGCTGCTTGAGATTCGCCGCATCAAACCGATTCTCGTCATTCGCAGCGGCGAGATTCCCGATGCCGCACATCAGGCTTGGTGGCGCGACCGCTTGCGCATTGCGGTCAGCTTGCTCGTTACGTTCGGGCTGCTCACGCTGGCCAGTTGGCAAGCCGGTTCGCTCAAAGTCGGAGCCATCTTTCTCGCCGGGCTAGCCGCGATGACGTTGGTTTTGAATGGCGCGGCGTGGCTCTTGATGCGCTGGCTCAAGGGTTTGCGCGCGTTGCCTTCGTTTGCCGTGCGACAGGGCGTGAACAGTTTGTATCGCCCCGGCAATCAGACACGCATCATCTTGCTGGCCGTCGGCCTCGGCGTATTTTTCATCGTCGCGGTGCGCTTGCTGCAAATCAATTTGCTGGATGAATTCGCCATTGACCTCAACGCCGCCGAACGCGCAGACCTTTATTTGGTAGACATTCAGCGCGATCAAGTCGAACCGTTGCGCGCTTTCGTCAAAAACGCGACGGGCGCTGAACCGCAACTCATTCCTACGATTCGTTCGCGCATCAATCAAATTAACGGGCAGGACGTGAACCCCGACCGCGTGCAAATCAATGACCAACGCGGCTTGCTCGGACGCGAATACGTGCTGACTTATCGCAACGCGCTGGATGAAGTCGAAACTACTATGGCAGGCCAGTTTTGGAATTCGCCGACGACAACCGAAGAAGCAGAAATTTCTATCGAAGAGTTGCTCAACCGCGATCTCAAGCTGCAACTGAACGACCGCGTAACCTTTGACGTATTGGGCAAGCAAATCACCGCGCGCGTCGTTCACATTCGCCGTGTAGATTGGCGTAATGCGCGCACAGGCTTTCTGGTCGTCTTTCGTCCGGGGCCGCTGGATCAAGCGCCGACGATGTGGGTCAGCGCGATCAAAGGCCCTGCGCCGAACACAACGGACAAGGCGCGCGCACGCTTTCAACGTGATCTGGTCGCGGCGTTTCCCAACGTGGCTTACATTGACATATTCGACATTCTCGAAGTCGCGCGCGACATCATCGGCAACGTATCGCTCACTGTCAGTTTCGTGGGCGGCTTCGTATTTTTGAGCGGCGTGTTGATCTTGATCGGTTCGATTGCGATGACGAAATTCCATCGCCTTTATGAATCGGCCATCCTCAAAACGCTGGGTGCCAAGCGCAAACTGATCGTGACGACGCTGCTGGTCGAATACGGCGTGCTGGGCTTCCTGGCAGGCGCGCTGGGCTCTTCCGCCGCCATCGCGTTGACGTGGGCGGTGTGCAAATACGGGCTGGAAATCGGCTGGCGCTTTATTCCTTCGGTCAATCTATGGGGCGTAGCGTTGGCGGCGTTAGTCGTGATGCTGGTCGGCGTCGTTTCAAGTTGGGACGTGTTAGTGAAAAAACCGCTGGGCATTTTGCGCGCGGAATGATCTAAATCAACCTAAAGCCACGAATCTATAGATTAATGTAATTAGGCCCGCCACCACCTTCTGGCGTAACCCAATCAATAATCTGATACGGGTCCATAATGTCGCAGGTCTTGCAATGCACGCAGTTCGAAAAATTGATTTTCGGCTGGCGTCCGCCGTTGCTTTCGACGACTTCGTAAACCGCCGCCGGACAAAAGTATTGGCACGGATTACCGTACTCGTGCGTGCAGCGTTCGACGCAGATATTCGTGTCCAGCACTTTCAAATGCGCCGGCTGATCTTCGTCGTGTTCCGTACCAGAACGATAAACGTCGGTCGTTTTTTCAAACGTAAGCTGGTTGTCATATTTTGGCGCTTCGGCTTGCAAAAATTCGCCGGACTTTTTCGGCAGCCGTTGCAACACATGCAGCTTTTGCATGTTCTCGTGTCCGGCTTCGACGTGAAGGTTGCCGAACAGCCCGAAGCCTTTGGTCGGCACTTGGAAGCCGCTTTCGAGCAAACCCAACAGCCGTCCGTTGCGAAACGCCTGATGGAAGTTGCGTACTTCGTGAAGCTCTGACTGTATGTAACTCGCTTCGACTTTAGTCTTGAAGGACTTGAGTTGCGCTTCGTCAAAACGCTCGGCGAGCAAGGCGTCAAAAATCGTCTCTGCGGCAAGCATCCCCGATTTCATCGCCATATGAATGCCCTTGAGCTTTTGCGAATTCAGGAAGCTGGCCGAGTCGCCTACGATCAAAAATCCATCGCCGAAATATTTCGGCTGCGACAGCAAGCCACCTTCGGGAATCGTCTTCGCTCCGTAATGCAGCATCTTGCCGCCCTCAAGCATGGCCGCAATCGCCGGATGTTGCTTGAACTCATTGAACAGCCGATGCGGATCGGTGAATGGGTCGTGATAATCCAACCCAACAACTAAGCCGACATCTAGCAAATCGTTTTGCATGCCGTAAACAAAGCCCCCGCCAAACACATCGTCCGGCAGCGGATGCCCCAGCGTATGCATCACGAAACCCGGCTTCACGCGGCCTTTCGACAATTCCCAAATCTCTTTCACGCCGACGGCATAGACTTGCGGGTTCGTGCCTTCGAGTCCGAGTTTCTCGACATGCTTTTTGGTCAACGAACCGCGCGCGCCTTCGCCCAGCACCGTCACCTTGGCGAAGATGTCAGCGCCCGGCTCAAAGTTCGGTTTCGGCTCGCCGTCTTTGCCTACGCCTTTGTCACCCGTGCGTACGCCAATGACCTGATCGTTGTCGTCATACAGCAACGAAGCGCCGGGGAATTCGGGCAGCAACATAATGTCTTCGGCTTCGACAATCGGCGCGAACCAGCGAATGAGTTTATTCAGGCTGACGACATACTTGCCGTGATTGTTGAGCGGCGGCGGAATGATCGGAAACTTGAACTTACGATTTTTGAACAGATAAGAAACGTCTTCTTCGGTGACGACGGATTCAACCGGCGCGCCGCGTTCAATCCAGTCAGGCATTAGTTCCTGCATCGGACGCGGATCCATCACCGCGCCTGAGATCATGTGCGAACCGACCTCGCGGCCTTTTTCGATGACGGCGATTTGAATCTCTTCGAGTTTCTGATCGGATTTCGTGTTGTGTTCGTTGATGAGTTGCCGCAAGCGCAATGCGCCCGCCAGCGAAGCGGGGCCAGCGCCGACAAAGAGAACGTCTACTTCCAAGCTGTCACGGTTGATATTTTTGCTGCTCATAAGGATTTGTTGGTTTCTC
>JANNUY010001124.1:0-4324 GCA_031414155.1 Acidobacteriota bacterium | reverse complement strand
CGAAGTGGCGCGAAGTCGAATTTAACGAAGACGGCTCGGCGCGTTATATGCCCGCTGGTGTTCGTTTAGTCGAAGCCGCATTGCTGCGTGAATACGACGCCGCTGACATCGCCTGTTGCTATCCCGACGATCTCGAAAAATTCATCGGGCCGAATACACGCGTCGTGGCAGTCTCAACGCATAATCCGTTGGGCGTGACCTTTGCGGCGGGCGTATACACTTCGATCTTTGGTTCGTCGAAGATGCCGATCAATTCCTTTTACGCGCGGCAGATGTTCGCGCAAATCAAAAGCAATCCGCATCGCGCGAATTTCAAAGTTATCGTAGGCGGTTCGGGCGGCTGGCAGATCACCGAGAACGATGCTTTTGACGAACTCGGCGTTGATTGTGTCGTCGAAGGCCGTGCCGAATCAGCAGACACGATGGCGCTCTTTCGCCAAGCCATCGAAGGCCAGCCGCTGCCGCGTGAAATCGAAGTCGCGCATCCCAAAGAACGCAGCGATTTTCTCGTCCCGACCAAGCGCACTACGTTTGGCGTCGTAGAGATGACGACTGGCTGCGGACGCCGCTGCCAGTTTTGCGTACCCGATTTGAATCCGCAGATTGACATGCCTAAAGAGAACATCATGACGGCGGTCAACGCCAACATCGCGGGCGGCAATAAACAGATCAGCCTCGCCACCGAAGACATGTTCATCTGGGGACAAGTGCATACCGACACGCCGTTTTATTTTCCCAACCGCGAAGCCCTGCTCGACCTTTATTCATCGGTCGTCACGACGCCCGGCGTTGAGCAACACGTACTCAGTCACTCGACCATCGCTCCGGCTGTCGTTGATCCCGTAATGATCGAAAAGCTCTCTGAATTGTTGCTGCCGAAAAGCCCGATTCACTTGCCGTATTTGAGTACGCATCCGCAAAAGAAAGCCCTCTCGCCGCTCATCGGTTTGGAAACGGGATCAATACGAATGGGCAAGAAAATCATGCCAAGCAAAGGCATTCCGTTTTCTATCGAAGACTGGCCGTCGGTGATTCTCGAAGGGTTGCGCATTCTGAATCGCAACAACTGGTTTCCCGTGATGACGCTCATCGTCGGCGCGCCCGAAGAAAGCGACGAAGACGTGATGGCGACGCTCGATTTGGTTTACGAGATGGAACGGCGCGGCTTGTTCGCGTTTCTCGTGCCTTCGATTTTCACGCCGCTACACGACACGCGGATGCAGGACAAAATAGGCGTAGCCGAAACGAAACAACTCACGGCGCTGCAATGGCAACTGATGATGAAATGCTGGAAGTTCAACTTGCGCCCCGGTCTTTATAGTTGGTGGGGGCCGATGGTTTGGCGACTCGGCGCGTTGGGCTTATGGGCGTGGAAGCTGCGCAAAATCAATGGGCCGAGTTTCACCTGGCCGCTGTTTAATTTCGCCAGCGCGCTGCCCGAAAGCTGGATGGGCAAGCTGGGCAAAATTTATCCGGGCAAGCCGCTTCAGTCGAAATCGCGCAAAGAATTGCTAGCAACGATTCGTCTGAATCAACAACATTTTTTGCGCGAAGATTGCGGCGACTTGCCCGATGGCTGGACGCCGAAAAAGTCTTTGTCAGTACTGAAAGAAGAAGTGCTGGCGAGTGCTGGCGATTAGCGATGACGCATCAATTCACTGCGACCATTTACAAGTTCAGCAGCAATCCCAGCTTTTATGCCGTAGACGTGCCGGATGAAATCAGCGCCGATTGGGGAAGGCGCGTCATGATACCGGTGAAGGGCACGATCAATGCGAATGATTGGCGCGGCACGTTGTTGCCCAATGGCAGTGATGGTCATCGAATGGTACTCAATGGGCCAATCCGCAAACGGACGCGCGTGGGATATGGCAATTGCGTTGAGATAAGTTTGCAACTCGATGAAGCCTCGCGTGATGCCGTGATGCCACCGGCACTGGAGGAAGCCTTGCGCGAGAATGATTTGCTCGATGCTTTCAACGCGCTGTCACGCACCAAACGCAATGCCGCGTTAAAATGGCTGGAACAGGCGAAGACCACCGCCACCTGGGAACGCCGCGTGGAATCGCTGGTAATAAAGCTGCAAAGCAAGAACTTGTCTGAAATCTGGTAACAAAGTGATTACGGATTCCATTTACGAAAAGCGTAATGCGGCGCGACGTTCTGACTTAATCGTTCGTAATCAGCCGGAGCGTCAATGTCTTCCAGAATGGTTGGATCGTCTACTTCAACTTCGAGAATTTCGTCGCGGTGACGATCAATCAGGGTTCGCAGGCCATAAGGCATGTCATTCGCCATCAGCATCAATTCGTCTTCAAACGCGCGGCTCATAATGATCGGATGTCCGTGTTTGCCTTGGTAAGAAAGCACGGCAATGCGTTTTCCGTCTTGGTTGTAATAAGCGTTGATCAGTTGATTGATGAGCGTCGTGGGAATCATCGGTTGGTCTACGAGCGCGATGAGTACGGCGTCAGTACTCGGCGAGACTTGAGCCCATCCCGACTTGACCGAACTGAACATGCCTTGCTGGAAATTTTTATTGATGACGTATTGCACGCCCGTGCCAGCCAGTCGTTGGCGGATGTCGAGTTCGCGGTGGCCTAAGACGACGAAGATTTCGTCAATCTTGGCGCGGCTCATCTGATGCACGCATTCGCCGACGACGGTGCGCGTGCCCCATTTGAGCAAGGGTTTGAAAGCGCCTTCCATGCGCTTCGATTCTCCGGCAGCTAATAGAATGCCTGCGAGCATAAGGTGTGATGTCTCCTAAAAATAATGATTGGTATTACGTGAGCAATAGCTTGGCACGAAGGCGCAAAGTTGAGCAAGCGAGAACGCTGGCGGCGCGCTAAACGTTTTCACGCCACCGATGTTGTGGCCTTCAATCGCAGCACCAGCCAGCCTTTGGCGAAAGCCCAATCGCGGCGCACTTGTCGCGTACTCAAGTGCAAGACGCTGGCTGTTTCCTCCTCGCTGAGTCCGAGGAAAAAGCGCAGATTGACGACTTTCACGACGCGCGGCTCATCCTTTTCGAGTTTTTTCAGGGCTTCATGTACCGCCAAAATTTCTTCCATCCGTGCGGTGGTTATTGATGAAGACGCGGCTTCATCAAACGCGATTTGGCAGAATTCACCGCCGTGCCTCACGGCTTGCTTGTGGCGCAAGTCGTCAATCAGCAAATGCCGCATCTTCAAACTGGCCGTCGCGAAAAAGTGTTCGCTGTCTTTCCAGTCATACGTTTCGCCTTCCAGCAAATGGATGAATAGCTCGTGCGCCAAAGCGGTGGGCTGCCACGAAGTATGCTGAGAGCTCACGCACTGCCGCGCGACCTTCCTTAATTCTTCATAAACAATGGGCAGCAACTGCGACAGCGCGTCCGCCTCGCCTTGTCGGAATCGTAGCAACAACTGCGTGATCTCTCCTGGTAGCTTTTCAGGCATAGCTGGTTGAGTCCTGCCGGTTGAGTCAGTGGTGGTTGAATTTGAGTGCGTTGAGGCGCGAACTATAGGCCATTCGCCGCGCGCTGAAAATCAGCAGCGCAAAAAATACGTCGCCTTGTCCGGTTTGGGTTGTCTTTTTCGGTTTGCAGTTGAATGCGGTCTGCGCAATCAGACGCAGCAGGTGTGGCACAAGATGGTATCTTGTGCCATCACCGATTTAGTTTCGCTATAGCTTATGCACCCAGCACCATTAACCACAGCCCAGCGGCAGCGCGTGAAAGCGTTTTTCGACGAAGCCTGCGAAATGACTATGGCGGCGCAAGCGCGTTGGTTGGCCGAAGCCTGCGCTGACGACGAAGCCGTCAAAGCCGAAGTCGAAAACCTCTTGCGCGCCGCCGTCGCCGAACCTTCTTTGCTTGAACATCAAGTCGCGGCAGAACTGTTGGCCTTGCCGCTCGCGCCCGCCCTGGGCCAAACCGTAGGCGCTTATCGCCTCCTGCGTGAAATCGGGCAGGGCGGCATGGGTACTGTGTATCTGGCCGAACGCACCGACGATCTGCATCACGAAACCGTCGCGCTCAAACTCGTCCGGTCAGGATTCAACCGCGAAGCCGTCGCGCGCTTCCAGCAAGAACGCCAGTTACTCGCGCGGCTCAATCACCCCAACATCGCGCGCTTGCTGGATGGCGGTGACACCGAAACGGGCTGGCTTTATCTGGTGATGGATTACGTCGAAGGCCAGCCGATTACGCGCTATTGCCGCGAACGGCAAACATCGCTGACTGAACGCCTCAAACTCTTTCGTACGGTTTGCGAAGCCGTGCAATTCGCGCATCGAAACCTGATCGTTCACCGCGACCTGAAGCCCGACAACCTGTTCGTCA
>JANNUY010001123.1:0-1290 GCA_031414155.1 Acidobacteriota bacterium | reverse complement strand
CGTTGCGCTTCGCCGCCTGACACCGTAGTCGAACTCTGACCCAGCTTGAGATAACCCAGGCCGACTTCGTTGAGCGTCGCCAGAATCTTTTTGATCGAAGGGTGATTTTCCATCAGCGCCAGCGCGTCTTCGACCGTCGTGTCGAGCAACTCGGCGATGCTCTTGCCTTGATAGCGCACGTCCAACGTTTCGCGGTTATAACGCTGGCCGCGACAGATTTCGCAAGTGACGTAAACATCGGGCAGAAAATTCATCTCGATACATTTGAGGCCGTCGCCCTGACAGGCTTCGCAGCGTCCGCCTTTGACGTTGAACGAGAAGCGTCCGGCTTTGTATCCGCGCTCGCGGCTTTCGGGCAGCATCGAATAGAGATCACGAATCGGCGAGAACAAACCCGTATAAGTCGCGGGATTCGAGCGCGGCGTGCGTCCGATGGGCGATTGATCAATCTCTATGATTTTATCTATGTGTTCGAGGCCTTCGATGGCGGCGTGCGCGCCGGGTTCGTCAAGCGAACGATAGATTTTGCGAGCCAACGCTTTATACAGAATGTCTTCGACCAGCGTTGATTTGCCTGAACCGGATACGCCCGTGACGACGGTCAGCACGCCGAGCGGGAAGCTCGCGTCAATGCCTTTGAGATTGTGTTCGGTCGCGACTTTGACGGTGACGGCGTTGCCGTTGGTCGCGCGGCGTTGCGCAGGCAATTCGATTTTGAGCTTGCCCGCGAGGTATTGGCCAGTGATGGAATCTTTCGCTTTGATGAGTTCTTTCGGCGTACCGGCAGCGACGAGCAAGCCGCCGTGCGTGCCCGCGCCGGGGCCTAAGTCCAAAACGTAATCAGCGCGCCGCATGGTTTCTTCGTCGTGTTCGACCACGATTACGGTATTGCCGATGTCGCGCAGATGTTCGAGCGTTTGAATGAGCTTTTCGTTATCGCGCGAATGCAAACCAAACGAAGGCTCGTCCAACACGTAAAGCACGCCGCGCAGTTGCGAACCGATTTGCGTAGCCAATCGAATCCGCTGGCCTTCGCCGCCTGAGAGCGAAGCCGAAGGGCGATCCATCGAGAGATAACCCAACCCTACTTTGTTGAGAAAACCCAAACGTTCGCGGACTTCTTTCAAGATACGTCCGGCAATGAGTTCTTCGCGGGCGTTGAGCTTAATCAAGTCGAAGGCCGCTTGTGCCGTGCCAATCGAAAGCGCGGCATAGTCAGCAATGGATTTGTCATTCAGCTTGACGGCGAGTGAAGTCGGTTGCAGCCGCGCGCCATTGCAGCTACGACAT
>JANNUY010001122.1:0-1011 GCA_031414155.1 Acidobacteriota bacterium | reverse complement strand
AGTTGCGCTTCGTTTTGCAATTGCGCCATCAAGCCATGCGGGTCAGGCGGCGCGCTTTCTTGCGGTGCGTCGTCAATCAGGTCGTCGGTTGGTTCAGCCAAAACAATTGGTTCAAGATCGGTCATAGTTGAGGGAAGTGATTCAGCGGGCCGTGCCCTTTGCCTAGGCCAGGCGCAGCGCGCAAGGCTTCGTTAAGATAATTTTTCGCCGCCGCAATCGCGTCTTTCATTGCCAAGCCCTTTGCCAGATTGGCGGTCATTGCCGATGACAGCGTGCAGCCCGTGCCGTGCGTGTTGCGCGTTTCGAGGCGCGGCGCGCGAAAGTGTTCAAACGCTTTACCGTCAAACAGCACGTCAATGGCTTCATCCGGCAAATGTCCGCCTTTGATCAGCACAGCGCGTCCGCATTCATCGTGGATGGCGCGCGCCGCTGTGTGCATTTCTTCGAGCGTCGTCACACGCAAGCCCGTCAGTCGTTCAGCCTCAGCCATATTCGGCGTAATCACCTCAGCCAATGGCAACAGGTGTTTGCGCAAGCCTTGCATTGCCGCTTCATCAATCAAATCAAATCCGCTGGTCGAACGAATCACCGGGTCGAGTACGAAGTTGGGCAGCGCGTGTTGTGCGATTAACGCTGCCACCGCTGCAATGATTTCGCTTGTCGGCAGCATACCCGTTTTTACTGCTGCCACCGTGAAATCATTCAGCACTGGTTCGATTTGCGCGCGCACGGTTTCAGCCGATTGATGCGAAGCTCCATAAACGGCTTGCGTGTTTTGATAGGTTAACGAAGTGATCGCCGCCGCGCCGAAACAGCCGTGCGCGGCAATGGTCTTGATGTCAGCCAGCGTGCCCGCTCCACCCGAAGGATCGAAGCCCGCGATGGTTAATACGACTTGCATAAGAGTGAATAGACGCAAAGAGGAAATACGGCGCGGACTATAGCATCGGCTTTCAGAGGGCGCACCTGTGTGGCGTAACTGTGGCGGGCCACAGGCGGCTGACCGTAAGC
>JANNUY010001121.1:0-5948 GCA_031414155.1 Acidobacteriota bacterium | reverse complement strand
AGCCACGTCTACTCAAAAGGCTGCGCGCCAAGTCAAAAGCTGGCTGTGGCCGACGACTTTGTCCGGCGGACTCGCGCGGTTATGGGCCACGTTTAGCATGCCGATGCGCATTGGCTTGCAAGCCTCTATGTTGTTGGCCGCTGCCATCTGTGTGTTCTTGCTCTTCGATTCATTGCGGTTGCAACGCAACTTGACACTTTCTCAATCCGAACTCGCCGAACGGCAGGAACAAACCACCGCACTCAATCAGGAATTGCTGAAACAGCAGCGTGAAACCGCCAACGCCGACCAGAAGATCAAACAATTGCGCGAACAACTCGCCAAGCCTTCTACTGATTTGCAAAGCGTAATCGTCAACGCCGCCAACAGCGCGCTGGCGGCGTTGCCCAGTTCGTTACCGTCAGTGGCGCAAGCCGCTACGCCAGCGGTCGCCCTGCCGGTGAGTACGCCGACGGATAAGGCGACCACTACGGTGGCGTTGCCCGCAGGCGCTGAAGACCTGTTATTTCAACTTGATCTCAAGCGCGACACCAGCCCCAGCTATCGCGCCGAATTGCGGACCTCGGCCAACGGACAGCGGCTGTGGGAAAGCGGTACGCTCAAGGCGCGCGAGAAAGACACAGGCCGCGTTATCGAAGTCAAAGTACCCGCCACGCTGCTCGCGCCCCGGCCTTATGTGTTGAAAGTGATCGGCTTCAATGGCGTAACCGTTACGCCTTATGCCTTGAACTATTCGTTTCGCGTGACGCCGCCGACTTCCTAATCACCGTATTGACGCATTCAGGTCTGCTCTCTATATTGCGTCGTGCTTGTTCGCTATTTCTTCCAATCACCTGCGAGATACATTTCTTCTTCCCCTGCATTTCAAACGTGTTGCCAGCTATTTTTCCCTTGCGGCGTTCGGCTTACTCTGGAGTTTGTATGCAAAAAAATCTTTTCTTCTCTTCGACCCTGTTAATTCGTACGTTGAGCCTTTTCATGATTGGCTTGAGCGTATTCGCCCTTTCACCCGCTGTTTCAGTCTCAGTGGCCGCCGTTTGGCAAGCCAATACGATTGCTGTCGTTTCGGCAGCCAACTACGAAGCCAACTGCGCTTCCGAATCAATCGCCGCTGCTTTTGGCGCGCAACTGTCTAACTCAACTTTGTCGGCAGACGATGCTGACCCCGCGACGCCGGGCATTCAATTGCCTACGACGCTGGGCGGAACCACGGTCGAAGTCGCCGGACGCGCCGCCGGTATTTTTTTCGTTTCGCCCGGACAAGTGAACTTTCTGCTGCCTGCCAATTTGCCAATAGGTAATCAGGCGGTCGTGATTCGCAATAATGGCGTAGCGAATAATGGAACGGTCACGATTGCGCAAAACGCGCCAGCTATTTTCACCTTCAACGCCACCGGGCTGGGCGTAATCGCTGGCAACGCGCTGCGCGTACGAAACAGCGTGGCGACTTATGAAGACTTGGCGCAATTCACGAGCGCCGCCACAGATGGTTTCATCACGCGCGCGATTGATTTAGGCCCTGCGACCGATCAGGTTTTTCTGGTGTTTTATGGCACGGGCTGGCGGCAGGCTGGCAACGCCACGCGGGTTTTGTTGGGCGGTGAACTCATCACTCCGCAATTTGCCGGAGCGCAAGGCTCGCTCGTCGGACTCGATCAAATCAACGCATTGATTCCGCGCGCACTGTTAGGACGCGGACGCCTTTCGGTCGTGGTGACGACGCCTAACACGCCGCCTTCCAACGCGGGCGAAGCCGAGATTGCGGGCATCACGACTTCCAATTCACCAGTCGTGAGTTCGTTCACGCCCGATACCTCGCAAGCCGGGCAAACCGTGACGATCAACGGCAGCAGCTTTGTCGCCAACGTCAGCGGTAACACCGTGCGCATCGGCAACATAGAGGCGCAGGTCATCTCAGCCTCTGCCAGTCAAATCGTAGCCCGCGTGCCTGCTGGCAGCGACACCAGCAAGATTCTAGTGCGCACTGTGAACGGTGACGGATTGAGCAACACCGCCTTGCGCATTCGCACCTCAATGAGCGGCGTCGTCGAAAGCACCAACCAAGAGCCTTTGACCAACGTGATCGTGCGTTCATTGACCGATGGCTTGCGATTGCTCACGACCAACACCGCCATCAACGGCACGTTTGTGCTTTCTGAATTCACCAACCCGCAAAACGGTGCGGCCTTCATCACGATTGATGGCGCGAATGTTCCGACGACGCCGAAATTCGGTACATTGACGCTCAATCAAAGTTATTTGGCCGGACGCGATACGCAATTCGGTAATGCGCTGACGCTGCAACAGGTCAACGGCACGTCTGGACAAGTCGGCGGCGGCGGATTGCAAGCGGGCGCATCGCTCACGCTGACGCAACCGGTTTATGTGCCCGACACGTCTGCCTTCGCCACGGCACCTAACGCTACGATTAAAGCCGGAGACGTTACGTTCGAGGTGCCTGCCGATTCGGCGGTGCGTTTTCCCGACGGCTCTACGCGCGGAGACATCACGCTGACCGTCGTCGAAAACGCGCTGTTGCCGGTGCGCTATCCGGCGGGTTTGTGGAGTTCGGCGGTCGTGCAAATTACGCCCTTCGGCACGACGTTCAGCAAAGGCGGACGCTTTCGCTTCCCCAATCCCGAACGCTATCCGGCAGGCGCGAAACTCTTTATTTGCCAATTCGATCAAGGCGAAAAAAGCGCCACGCTTGGCCAGTGGACTGCGCCGGGCGGGGCCGTGGTTTCGAGCGATGGGCAGTTCATTGAGACCGATGCCGATTCGATTAAACAAGGCGCTTATTACTTTCTTGTCGGTGCGCGCCAAATCACTTCGGTGGTCGGGCGTGTACTTGAATCTGACCGTTCGCCGACGCGGCGCGCGCGCGTGCGCATTCGCGGGCAAGAGGCGCTGACCGATGGCAACGGCGGCTTTCTCATTCGCAACGTACCTGTGGGCGGGCCGAACGACATCCTGATCGTCGAAGCCACTGTTGTGCGAACTGATGGCCGCATAGATTACGCTAACAGCAATCGCACGGCGGCCAACCCCAACAGCCTAACCAACGTAGGCGTCATTTTGTTGCCTGATCCATCGCTCAATCAACCGCCGGTTTTGCTGATTGCGTCTACGCTGACTACGCCTGCTACCAAGCAAGTGGATTATGAGTTTTATGCTTATGATTACGATGATCGGCGCATTCCCCGACTGGTGGTGACGGGCGCGGCCTTTGCTCAGATCATACCCGGCACGGTTGATGCGAGAGGGCAACTGACACCGTCGCTATTGCGGCTGGCTCCGACGGCGAATCAAATAGGGAATTTTCAGTTGATTGTTACGGCGACAGATAGTTATGGCGCGGTTGTTTCTCGCACAGTCAACGTCACGGTAATTCGTTGAGCCTGAAAGTACGAATGAAAGTATGGCTGAACCCACAAACGACACACCATTAGTTGCTGTCATTATGGGCAGCCAGTCCGATTGGGAAACGATGCGCCACGCGCACGAGATGCTCACGCATTTCGGCGTGGCGCACGAATGCCGCATCGTCTCGGCGCATCGTACGCCCGATTTGTTGGTCGAATTCGCGCAGTCCGCCGAAGCGCGCGGCCTCGAAGTCATCATCGCCGGAGCAGGCGGAGCGGCCCACTTGCCCGGCATGACGGCTGCCCATACGGTCGTACCCGTGTTGGGCGTACCGGTCGAAAGTCACGCGCTCAAAGGGCAAGACTCGTTGTTGTCTATCGTGCAAATGCCCGGTGGGATTCCGGTGGGTACGCTGGCGATTGGCAAGGCAGGTGCGATCAATGCGGCGCTGTTGGCGGTGGCGATCTTGAGCAATACGCGCCCGGCCTTGCGCGACAAGCTCAAGCAGTTTCGCGCCGAACAAACCAACCGGGTGCTGAACGACCAATTACCGCTTTAAGTTTTAGCCACGAATTAACACGAAATTTCACGAACTGTTTGGTGGAAATTTGTGTGAATTCGTGGCTGAAATTCTTTTGACTGAAGAATTAACTCTTTGGCAGCCACGGTATGAAAGCGTTGGTACGGCGGATGTAACTCTCGTAACCCGGCTTAGATTTGGTGAGCGTTTTTTCGAGCAAGCTGACGCCCGAAATTTTAAGCAACAACAGCGTCATCAAAACCGGACTGAAGATCGTCATCAATCCATAAGGCGTACTAACGGCAATCAGCCATAAGCCCCACCACAAAAGCGCATCGCCGAAATAGTTAGGATGCCGCGTGTAACGCCACAAGCCCTGATCCATCACTTTGCCTTTGTTCGCGGCATTGGCTTTGAAATGTTTCAACTGATCATCGCCAATGGCTTCAAAGCCGAAACCAATCAGCCAAACGAGAAGGCCGAGATAATCAAGCCACGTCAGTGCAAACGGCCTGGCGTCAGCTTGCGCCACTTGCAGCGGCAGCGAGATCAACCAGATCAACAAGCCCTGCAAGCCGAAGACGATAAACAGGCTCGACCACCAGAAGCTCGGCCCTACGCGCTTGCGGATGGATTGGTAGCGATAATCTTCGCCCTTGCCGTGATTACGCTGCCATAAATGCACCGCCAGCCTTACGCCCCACACCGTGACGAGCGTACACAGCAGCCAACGGCGCGGCGCGTGTCCTTTGCTTAAAGCAAAGCTCACCCACGCGACAATGACGAAACCTAGGCCCCAGAAAATGTCTACGATGCTGGCGTCTTTGAGCTTTACGCTCAACAGCCAGAGCAAAAAGATCGCGGCCAGCAACACCAGCGCGTTGGTCAGCAATAAGGAAGTCATAATCGTGAACCTGTTAATGATAACTGCGGAAAGCGCGCAGATTATGCCTTTGCCGCCGCGCTTTGTATAATCCGCCGCGTTCCCGTTCCAAGCAGCTTTTCCAATCGCATTGAGGAGACCTATGAAACACATTTGCCTGGCTATCAGTTTGTTATTCGCTTTTGTTATTCCGTCTTTCGCGCAATCGCAGTCAGCGTGCCAGCGTCCGAAAGATGACGACGCTGTCGCAACCGCACCAATGAAACCCACCGGCACGCCGCTGTTGTGGAAAGACCCCGGCGTAGTCGAAAAACTTGATCTCGTAGGCGGCCCACTCGGACGACAAGCCGCGCCCAAAGCGCCCTTCACTTTCATCGAAGAATCGTTTTCTGGTACGAATCCGAAAATCAAAGTGCGGGACGCCAACAAGGTGCAATGGACGATGAAGTTCGGTTCTGAAGTGAACGCCGAGACGTTTGCTTCAAGGCTGGCGTGGGCAGTGGGTTATTTTGTCGAGCCATCATATTTCGTTACGAGCGGCACGGTCACAGGGGTTTCGTGCAAGCCGGTACGAGTGAAATCAACGCAACTCGACACGGCGACCGGGGCTTTCACTGATGCACGCTTTGAACGCCAAAAAGAAAAAGGCGTCAAAAAACTCGAGGACAAAGAAAGCTGGGCTTACGCCGAAAATCCTTTTGTCGGTAAGCCGGAACTCGCTGGGCTGAAAGTTATGATGATGTTAGTCTCGAACTGGGATAACAAAGACGTACGCGATGCCGGACGCGGCTCGAATACTTCGATTTTTCAATACCCGACCGAAGCGCGTTATTTAGTTACTGACTGGGGCGGCTCAATGGGCAAGTGGGGCGGCGTGTTGGGGCGTGAGAAATGGGATTGTCGCGGCTTCACTTCGCAAACGTCTGATTTCGTTAAAGAGGTCAAAGGCGGCGAAGTGCGCTTCGGTTTCTCAGGCCAACATCGCACCGGTTTTCAAACTGGTATCAAAGCCACTGAAGTTAAATGGCTGATGAAATACTTGGGCCGAGTAACTGACGCGCAACTGTCGGCGGCGCTCAAAGCCAGCGGCGCGACCGATGAAGAAGTCGTTTGTTTCACCAACACCTTGCGTGACCGCATTCGCCAACTGAGCGATGCAACGCAGCAATAGGTCTGTGTCCG
>JANNUY010001120.1:0-2790 GCA_031414155.1 Acidobacteriota bacterium | reverse complement strand
GGTTCGCATGGATACAAAGGCTTGCAACGCTTTTTGCTCGGCTCGGTTTCGCAAGCGGTCGCCACGCATGCGCCGTGTTCGGTCGAAATCGTGCGAATGAAAAAGTAACAGCAAAGCGAGGGCTGCGATGGCACGCATTGTCATTCTGGGC
Organism: Acidobacteriota bacterium; assembly: GCA_031414155.1. Classification (GTDB taxonomy): domain Bacteria; phylum Acidobacteriota; class Blastocatellia; order RBC074; family RBC074; genus JACPYM01. Next base: position 2,639 of record JANNUY010001120.1, on the reverse strand, counting down.
GGGGGCTTCGCCGGTGTCGTCACCGCCGAAGCCCTCGCGCAACAACTGGGCAGCGAACACGAAATCACGCTGATTGCGCGGCAACGCGAATTCACGTTTTATCCGGCGCTGGTGCGGCTGGCCTTCGATCAATGCCGCGTCGAAGACGTTTTCTTCGACCTCGAAGGCTCACTGCTTTCGCAACGCATCAAGTTCATCCAGGCTGAGATTCTCTATCCTGACCCACTCAGCGAGAGCGTCGTCATTCGCCAAGGCGAATACGAACGCGCCGTGTCGTATGACTATTTGGTGATGGCGTTGGGGCGACGATTGGCGACCAGCGAAATCAAAGGCTTCGACGCGCACGCGCATCATCTGTTGTCAGCCGGCGCGGCGTTGCGCTTTGGTGAAGCGGTCAAACATTTTCACGCAGGCCACGCCGTCATCGGGTATTGCCCCGAAGCGCGGCTGGTCGTGCCCGTGTTTGAAACGGCCTTCGCGCTGGATCGCGTGTTGCGCGAACGCAGCGAACGCGCGGCGACGCAAATCAGCATCGTGAGTCCGGGCAAGCTCGGTGAATTTTTGGGCGGCGAAGAATTGCTGCCCGCTTTGCAAAAGGCGCTGGCGAAACACGAGATAACGGTCACGACTGATTTCCCCGTTGACCTGATCGGCGAACGTGAAATCTGGGCGCGCGACAATCGGCGAATGCCTTACGATTTGTTGATGTTGATTCCGCCCTTCGCCGGGCCGGATGAAGTGGCTTATCGCGGCTTGACCGACGAGACCGGCTTCGTGCACGTAGATCGACAGATGCGTGTGCGCGGCGCGCGCAAGGTTTACGCCGCCGGAGATTGCGTGAGTTTGATAGGGCCGAAGATGGGCCACCTCGCTGTGCTACAAGCCGAAGTCGTCGCCACCAACCTCGCAGCCGAACTCAACGGACGCGAACCCGAAGCCCGCTACGAACACGAACTGACGCTCATCATTGACGAAGAGGGCGAAGACTCGCTTTTTCTGCACAAGGAATTATGGACAGGCCACCTGGCGACGATTCGACAAGGCCGCTTTTGGAGTTGGGCGAAACAAATCCACACCAACTATTGGGCGCGGATGCACAAGCTGAGTCCGATTGAAAAAGCCAATCACAGCACAACATCGGAATAACGCTTCGTCAGGCACGCACGACTTCGACAGAGCATTCAGCGCGTGCCGCTACGCCCGCCGAAACGCTGCCGATCAGCAAGCGTTCGAAGCGCCCCATACCGCGTCCGCCGACAAAGATCACATCGGCCTGCCAGCGTTCGGCTTCTTCGCACAGCAGTTTTTTCGGCTCTTCGTCTTCCACGATGGACGAAGCGTATAAGCCCGTCGTACTCAGCAACGCTTCGCCGTGCTGCATCATGTCGGAAATGCGGGCGCGTTCATCGGCGAGCCATTTTTCGAGTGTCAACATCGTTTGATGCGATGAGGCGGGCAACGTGTAAGGCGCGCCGTTCACCAGTCGCACCTCGCTGCCTTGCGGCCAGTGGCGCGCGGCGACCGCCTTGATCGCGGCTTCAGCGCCGGGCGAACCGTCTACGCCAATGATGATGTGGGCGGGTTCATCGGGTTGGCGCGCGTGAGTGCGTATGCGCGCCACGTGAACGGAACAACGCGCTTCATGCAAAACCTTTTGCGAAACGCTGCCGAAAAAGAATCGCTCCAATGCCGTGCGTCCGTGCGAACCCATCACAATCAAGTCGGGCTGCCAAGCATCGGCTTCGGCGAGCAAGACGCTGGCGGGCGAACCGAACTCGGTGCGCGCTTCAATCTTCCATTCGGGAAAAGCGAGTTGCAGCGCGGTGCGCGCACGACGCGCGAGCGCCAGACTTTCCTGTTCGTGCGTAATGCCTTCATATGTCTCAAGCGCAGAAGGCGGTGGCATCCACGTTTCAGTGACGGTCAGCACGAGCGCTTCGGCGTGATGCGGCAAGCCTGTGCGCGGCAAATCGGCCAGCACCGCATCGGCGCATTCAGAACCGTCATAAGCGATCAGAATTTTCATCAGGTCTTTCATTGCGTTCTCTCTTTCAACGTAGGTTCAGCTTTTGACGTAAGGCATCGCGCGCTTTAACGCCTTGCAGATAGGCGCTGTCGGATTGCTTACGCACGTTCGCCAAATCAAACGTATGCCAATTGATTTTCGCTTCGGCCAATTGCCGTTCTCCCGCTTGCAGCGCAGCGCTTTCGGCGTCGTGCGGCAGATGGCGCTGTTCGGTTTGTGCCAGCAGAAGATTCGCCCATAACACGACGGCGCTGGCGCGTTGCAACGCCGTCATGGTTTCAGCCGCTTGTTTGGGAATTTCAGGACGCGGCTGCAAGTAATTCAGCGCATCGTGGCAACGCGCGCAAAGGTTGGCGGTTTCGTTGGGCGCAGTGACCACTTGCGTCGCCATGTGGGCGTGGCAAGTGTTGCAACTCGCTCCGATGCCGATGCCTTTCAGGTTTTGATAATGCTTGCTCTGAACAAAAGCCTTGACGATGTTCTGATGACAAGCACCGCACGTTTCAGGCTGATTGCGGTAATGCAAGCGGCTCTCAACGTGTGACGCCGGACGCATGCCGTAATGCGTTTTGATCAGGTCGCGCGTCGTTGGATCGCCGCCGTGACATTTGTC
>JANNUY010001119.1:0-4910 GCA_031414155.1 Acidobacteriota bacterium | reverse complement strand
TCTAACAGCAAAACCGTATAAGGATTTTCGCGCATCTATTCGGTCAACACGCCGCCGCGTTCGCTGCCGACGATGCCGCGCGGCATGCCGATGAGCTTTTCGATGGCGATGGTTCCGTCGCCGTATTCGCTCATATCAATGCGCACCATTTTCTCTTCATCGCCGAACATCGCTTCGGCGACGGCTTTGGCGAGTTCGGTTTTGCCTACGCCGGTCGGGCCTAAGAAAAGCAACACGCCATCAGGTTTATAGAAATTTTCTTTGAGCGGCCCTTTGTTCAACCGCAAGCGTTGCGCGACTGATTTGACGGCTTCTTTTTGTCCGACAAGGCGTTTGCTCAACACGTCTTCGAGCGTACTGAACCGCGCCGACGTATCACGGAAAATCAAATCACGCGGGATGCGCGACTCTTGCGAAATCACGTCAATGATGTGTTCGGGTTGAACCTGCATCAGGCTGGGTTCGTTGATCTCGACCTTGACCGAAGCCGTATCGAGCCAGCCAATCACCTTGTCAGGCATGTGCAAATTGCGGATGTAACGCGGAGCCATCTCAAGCGCCATATCAATCGCCGCATCCGTTATCTTGACCGAATAGTTTTTCTCAAGCCGTGGACGAATGCCGTTCAAAATCTGGCGCGTCTCAACCAGCGTGGGTTCATCCACCTTGACCGTACGGAAGCGTCGCGCCAACGCTTCATCCTCGGCAATGTATTCTTTGTATTCCGTCGTCGTCGTCGCGCCGATAATGCGCAGTTCGCCGCGCGCGAGCGAAGACTTGAACATATTCGCTGCGTCGCTGGTCGCGCCCATTGCCGAACCCGCGCCGATGATCGTGTGGGCTTCGTCAACGAAGAGAATAATTTCAGGACGCTCTTTGACTTCGTTGATGATGCCTTGCAAGCGCTCTTCAAACATACCGCGCAACATCGTACCGGCGACGATGCCCGACATTTGCAATTGCACGATGTGCGTATTGCGCAAGCGCGCCGGAACCTTTTCGGGTTCGAGTTCAATCAGGCGCGCGAGACCTTCGACGACAGCGGTTTTGCCTACGCCCGGTTCGCCGATGAGCATCGGCGAATTGGCGCGTTCGCGGTGGCAGAGGATTTCGATCATCTGCTGAATTTCGAGTTCGCGCCCGATGGTCGGCGGCAACTTGTCTTGTCGCGCCAGCTTATTCATCGAAGTGCCGAAGTGTTTCAGATAAGACGGCAGTTCATATTTCTTCCGCATCGTTTCGTTTTGCTGTTCACGATTGCGGATGTTGCGGGCAATGCTGTCTACGGCTTCTTGGGAATCTACGCCGAGGCGGCGCAGGATGTCGGCGGGAACGCCTTGCGGATCGGCAAAGAGCGAGACAAATAAATCCAACGCTTCGATTTGCTGACGTCCGCCCTGACGCGCGCGCTTGAGTGAACGGTTAAACAGGTCGCGCGCCGTGTCGGTGATATACATCTTCTTGCCGACGTATTGGCGACTCTTGAGCAACTCCTGTTCGAGCATGTGCATGACCGCACGCGCTTCGATGCCGATGGTTTGCATCGTCTCGGTGAAGAGTTCGCTTTCGAGTTCGCTCAGGGAAGTGAAGATATGCTCTACGCCCAGGTAGTTTTGCTCACGGCGCTGCGATTCCTTGATCGCGCGGTGAATGACCTTCAATCCAGTCTCTGAAAACTTGTCCTGCATCGGGCCTAAATCGTACACGGCGTATTCCTCAATTTTTGATAATGCCTACCATTTATGTTTCGTCTTGGTGCTGATGACAGCGTCCTGTCAAAAGTGACGCTGTCATCAGGGTGTTACAAATCAATGCCGCTGCTACTCAGGCGGCTTTGCGTTCGAGCAATTCAACGCGATATTCCAAATTGCCGCGTGCCTTACGCTCGCCCCAAACCTCTTCGCGCAACAAGCGCATTTCGTTATTCGTCTCGCGCAAACCTTCTTTTACGTCAGCGATCTCTTTAATGATGATGTCCAGCTTCGGTCGCGTGTCGTAAATGCGCTCACCCACGAAGGCTTCGACTTTGACAAGCCGGGCATCCATTTGTTGGTTCAACGCAAATAGCTGATCTACCCGCTCAAGCAGAACCCGTAATAGGTTGTCGCCCGATAATTCTTTCGTCGTTTCATCTGCCATAACTAAACTCCTTGCCGTAACCCTGCTGAAATGAATTCAACGACGCGCACATCGCGCACACCCAACGCTAACGAATCGGCAAGCTACAGAAGCGGTAAAACAGTGTCAAGCAACGGTTAGCAAAGGCGCATCGGCTCGTGAAATGCTCTCATAAGCAACCCTCAAGCAAACCGACGCGCCTTGTGTTTTTAGTGGTCTTCGCCGCCCGGCATTGCCATCGCAGGCTCAGGCAAATCAATCAGCGTAGCCTCGGTCGTGAGCATCAAGCCCGCAATCGAAGCGGCGTTTTGCAACGCGGTGCGTACGACTTTGGTCGGGTCAATGATGCCTGCTTCGAACAGGTCTTCCATCACGCCCGTCGCCGCGTTGTAGCCCATCGTCTTTTTCTCAGTACGCAATTTGCCGACGATCAACGAACCGTCTTGTCCGGCGTTCTCGGCAATGCGACGCGCGGGTTCTTCCATCGCACGTTTGAGAATCAGCAAGCCCGTGCGTTGATCGCCTTTGAGTTCAGCTTCGAGCGTACCGGCGGCTTTGGCAGCGCGCAACAACGCGACGCCTCCGCCTGGAACGATGCCTTCTTGTGCGGCGGCTTTGGTCGCGTGCAAAGCGTCTTCGACGCGCATCTTCTTTTCTTTCATTTCCATCTCGGTCGCCGCGCCAATTTTGATGACAGCCACGCCGCCCGCGAGTTTCGCCAAACGCTCTTGCAGCTTTTCGCGGTCATAATCGCTGGTTGTGTCTTCAACTTGTCGGCGAATCGCAGCAACGCGGCCCGCGAGGTCAGCTTTCTTGCCAGCACCTTCAATAATCGTAGTGTTGTCTTTATCTATCAAAACTTTTTTGGCTTGTCCGAGATCGGCGAGTGTAAGGCTTTCGAGCTTGATGCCGAGGTCTTCGCTGATGACACGTCCGCCGGTCAGAATCGCTAAGTCTTCAAGCATCGCTTTGCGCCGGTCGCCAAAGGCCGGAGCTTTCACCGCCGCGACTTTCAGAATGCCGCGCATCTTGTTGACGACGAGCGTTGATAGGGCTTCGGCTTCTACGTCTTCGGCAATGATGAGAAACGGACGCCCGCTTTCAGCTACCAGTTGCAGGATCGGAAAGATTTCGTGCATCGAAGAAATTTTCTTTTCATTGAACAAAATATACGGCTCTTCGAGCGTCGCAGTCAGGTTTTCATCGGTGGCGAAATAAGGCGAGATGTAGCCGCGGTCGAATTGCATGCCTTCGACAATCTCAAGCGTAGTCTCAATGCTCTTGGCTTCTTCGACCGTCACGACGCCGTCTTTGCCGACGGCATCCATTGCTTCAGCCAGCAGTTCGCCGATGAGCGTGTCGCCGTTCGCCGCAACGGTTCCGACGCTGGCAAGGTCGGCCTTGCCCTTAACCTTCTTCGACATGCTTTGCAGTTCTTCGACCGCCCGCAGCACGCCGAGGTCAATGCCGCGTTTCAAATCCATCGGATTCGCGCCCGCGACGACGTTCTTCAAACCTTCACGAAAGATGGCCTGCGCCAACACAGTCGCGGTCGTCGTACCGTCACCGGCCAGATCGTTGGTCTTACTGGCGACTTCGCGCAGCATCTGCGCCCCGACATTGGCATACTTGTCTTTGAGTTCGATCTCTTTTGCCACGGTCACGCCGTCTTTGGTGATGAGCGGCGAACCGAATTTTTTATCAATGACTACGTTGCGGCCACGCGGGCCGAGCGTAACGCGCACGACGTTGGCTAACACATTGACGCCCTCGAGCATGGCGCGGCGGGCTTCTTCTTTGAACTTGATTTCTTTAGGCACGGGTTCTCTTTCCTTCTAAAAGTTGTATGGCAAGCTGTTAGCTTGCCACAGTGTTTGATTGCAAATTTCAGCGGCAACCTACCGGTTGCCATACAAAAAACTAACTACTTGCACGGCCTACGCGCACGCGCGCTGGACGCAATAACTTTTCGCCGTATTTATAACCGGGTTGAAACTCGGCTACGACGTGATTGTCTTGCTCGGGTGGTACGGCGACGATTTCGACCGCTTCGTGAAATTCGGGATTGAACTCCTGCCCTTCGGCGGGCATCGGCACCAGGCCGTGTTCGCGCATACGCGACTCAAACAACCCCATCGTAGCCTTTACGCCTTCGAGCAAACCTTTCACCGCCGTTTCGGGGTTATCGCTTTTATCTGCCGCCCACACCGCGCGCCGCATGTTGTCGAGCGAATCAAGCAGACTGGCGATAACTTCGCCTTTGGCCGTATCGAACTTTTGCTCAAAATTGCGATTCAACCGTTGCCGCTGCGCGTCGGTTTCAGCTTGCAGCGCTTTCTGCGCTTGGGTGAATTTGTCGGAATGTTCGCGCGAAAGGCGTTCGGCGTCTTCAGCCCGCCGTTCGGCGGCGGCGAGGCGTTCGCGCAACTCGGCGAGTTCTCCCGCTTCGGTAATTTCGCCGTCATCGGAGAAGCGGCGATTGTCTGTGACAGAGAATTCAGGCGATTCATAAGCCGCCTGTTCAGTGGCGTTGTTCATAACCTTTTCGATACACCGTCCTTAAATTGTTGCTTGGCACTTGTTTGCAGGTTTGAAAGTAAGCCGGAATTTACCATCGTGATGGGGCTTAGGCAATTCCGTTGTTGTGTAGGGCAGGTTTCAAACCTGCCCTACAGCTTATCCCGCCGCTCTCTTTGCAGTTACGCCCTCAAACACCATCTGCCCGTTATCGCCCTTGACCACCACCGCATCGCCCGGTTTGATCTCACCACTCAGCAATTTCATCGCCAGCG
>JANNUY010001118.1:0-1491 GCA_031414155.1 Acidobacteriota bacterium | reverse complement strand
GGCGCTGGCGTGGGGCTTGCTGGGCGAACGCATGTTGCCGTGGCAATTGGTCGGAGGCTTGGCAGTGTTGGGCGGTGTGTTGTTGATTCAAATGGAAGGCCGACAGAAATAGAGTGCGGAGTGTAGTCCCCAAACTTGTTGGTAAAAAGAAAAGCCGGTAACGCACATCGTGGCGTTACCGGCTTTTTCTGAGAAGCGTGACGTAAAGTTATTCAGGCTTAGTGGTGCGGATAAAGGTTTGCGTTCCGCCGCCGCCGTCTTTAATGACAATGACGTAATCGCTTGGCACTTTGAACAGGTATTGATCCGGTTCAGCGCGCAAGAGATTCGCCATTCTTACCGTCGTTTCGCCGTGGCGCGGGTCGCTGTGTTTGGTCAACACGGTGAGTTGCAGTTCCGGTGAGAACCAGCGTTCGATGACGATTTCGATGGGCTGTTCGTTGCCGATTTGTCCGGCGGGAATGGTCTCGACGATTTTCGTGCCTTCGCATTCGATGCCTTCGATCATCTGTTTGCCGAGTGGTGTCGTTTTGGCGTCGGCGTGATCCCGCATCGTACGGTAAAAGGGAAGAGTTGGAATGGTTTCGCTCACTGCCGGTATGCCAGGGACACCGCTGGCAATGTTGCCGTCATCTGCCAACGTGAAGTTGAAAGCCAGCGTGCCATTGACTTTAACGGCTTGTCCGCCGATTTCCGTCGGTTTGAACTTCCACTGGCGTGCCGCTGTGATTGCCGCATCACGCAACATCGGATGCCCGCTGACTGCTTCGGCGCTCGTGACTTCACCTGCTTCGTTGACGGTTACGTTGACGCGCACTGGCCCAGCGACGCGCGCTGCTTTAGCTTCGGCGGGATAAACTGGTTGCGTGCGACTGATGGCGCTGCCTTGCAACACGCCGCCTGCCACATTGATTTTTTTCAGCAGTTCACTCCCGTGCGCAACGGTTGTGTCAGTGGTGGTCATTATCATTACGTTGCTTCTCTCGCCACTTCTCTCGCCACTTCTCTCAATAGTGGAATTGCTGAAACTGACGTTGCCTCCGGCTCCGCCCATACGCATGCGCCGCGCGGTCTTGGTTTTTTCATCCAAAATGTAAGTCACGCCTTCGACCGAATCAGTGATGATCGTTGTTTTGCCCGGCAAGGCGTCGGGAGGAAGATCAGGTAAGCCTATCGGCATGAAATTTTGTTCACGGCGCGTACGTCCCTGTCCGTCACGAGCGACGTTTGACGAATTGCGGCGGACGATGCGGTTGCCATTCGCCAGCGTTTGCACGAACTCGTTTACGACCTCGGCGGAATACGGTATGCCTTTGACGAGCTTGTTGCTCGCGCCGACTTCAGCGGCGACGAAGCTATATGAGAATCCGTCTTGCGGGCTGCCTGCGCCGGTGAACGACATCACGCGCGGCATGCTGCCAGTACCGATCTGAGCAGGCGCAGCTACGCGCACATCAAAAGTGGGGCCGTTGGCATCTACCCAAACTTGCC
>JANNUY010001117.1:0-1653 GCA_031414155.1 Acidobacteriota bacterium | reverse complement strand
AAGCCTTTAGCTGCAACAAAGATGCCTTTGGCGAATTAAATCAAAGTCAACTCGCAAGCTGACTTTTGAGAAATTCGAGACTGAAAAGTTAAGTTGTTGTGTCTGCTTATGATTCACTACGAAAAAATGTTCACAGTATTGATCACCCCAACGCAAATAAAAATGATCTGGCCCGGCAGGCAAAGCCTGCGCTTCGAGATTAGACGTCCAGCTTTCGCCGAATAACCCGATGCGACTCGATAAACTGTTATAAGCGCGCGTTACGCGCAATCCCGCCCCCAAGCCCGTCAATTCAAAATCGGTTTGGTCGAGATACATATTGCCATTGATAACGCTGACCGGTTCGCCAACGCTGGTGCTGGCACCATTACTGCTGCCAAGGTTTGCCGCGACCAGAGTGGTGGTGCCATTCGTGGTGCTGCCTCCATTGCTTGAATTGGTGGCTGCTGTGCCGCCCTCAGTGCAACTGGGGCAACCATTTTCTATTTCGGCTGAATTGTAGATTGTGGTGTTTGCGTACCCTGTATCTGTGTTGAAGTTACATGGCGTCGGAGTCATCGTTCCGTGTGCGCCAACAACATAAATGCCTGGTTGTAGTGGAGCAATGCCAAGAACTCGAGGGCCTGTGGATGCCGTCAGGCTACCCGATTGACAGGTATTCACACTGCTTAACTGAGGGTAATTACGCGTCGTGCCCGGGCAAGCTGTGCCCAAAATTACACCAGTGGAGTTGAGTGTGGTGTTGGGGGACCCTATAGCTGAGTAACGATAGCTCGTCCCAATTGCACTTATAAAATAGGTGTATTTTTCCAAGTCTACGCATTCAATGCCGCTTTGAGGAACAACGACAGGAAACTGCGTTTGGCAGCTACCATTGGCCCACGCTGATGCGTGTATGTATACGGTCGCCGCATTGGCTGGCCGATAACTGCTGCCGTCTTGAATTATTGTCCCGCCAGTTTGCGAAGTGGATAACCAAACCTCTTTTCCGCTTCCTCCTCCAGTGGGAATGGGCGGGCAAGCGTTTTGCGCTAAAACTGAAGAGATGGTCTTTTGTGAAGACGGAAGGCTAATGAGACAGAGGGCGATAACGAAAAGCTGAAGCGCAATTCTTAACATGCCAGAGAGACGAAAGCCGATCACGGTCATTGCTTTACTCCTTGCCTGGCACCAAGGCTGAAATCAATGGTTGAAGTTTGTAACTGCTGATCGTTTTAGGGCAGGCAGAAGGTACGCGATTTGCCGGGAGGGGGCAAGAGGCTGACGGAATTAATTTTTAGGACGCTCAGTGAAACCGACGGTAAGAATTTCGCTGGTGATTGCTATTGCCGTCGTCGCAAGGCTAACACCTCATCGGCCAATGTTGTCAGGCGTTTTTGCAAAGCTGCGCCATCCAGTTCAGGTAAAAACGGATAGCGTTCAGGCAAAGCCAACGGCTGCCCCGGCTCACGATGCGCAGCCGGTACGCGCGTGAACATTTCGTAAACCCGCCATTCGGTGACGCCGACTTCAGACTTCAACCATTTCAACAATCGCCCCAACTCGGCATCGCATTCGCTAATCGCATTGAGCAGCGCGCTGCAAAGAAACGTAGCGCAATACAACGTCTTCCCGCTCTGACAGCCATTGCTCTCAATAATCCGACACGTCGGC
>JANNUY010001116.1:0-1837 GCA_031414155.1 Acidobacteriota bacterium | reverse complement strand
TCGAGCAATTCATCCGCGCCGAAACTTTTGCCGTTGCCTTTGAGGTGAAAGCGTCCGTCGCTGTGGCGCGTCATCGCGGTGCGGCGGCCTTCGTCCATCATAAAGAGCGGCACGGCTTCAGCACTGGTATAAACCTGCGCGTGATAGCCTGCGGCTTCGAGCGCAGCACTTTCTTTGACCAACGTGTCGGCGAATTGCGACTGATGAGTCATCGCGTTCAAATAGATTTCGCCAGAGATGTGTTTCAACCGGTCGTCGAGCGGATTGATGAGTACGATGCCGAAGCGACCTAACCAGCGCATCATCAGTTTGCCGAAGGCCGCGCCGAAATCCGTGCCCGGTTGATAAGCCTCAGTCAAATCAGCTTTGAGTTGCGGGATGAATTCCGATTCGGGCAGCGCGGCGATAAGTTCGTCAATATTTTGCGCGATCTCATCGCACAAGACGACGTGACCGACGGGCTTGCCCTCTTTGGGCGAACACGCGGTGTAAGTGACGGTTGTGAGCTGGCCTTCGCGGTTGACGAGGCGCGCGTGATTGACCTCTTGAAAGTCGTGGTCTTCGGCGGCAATCCAAAACATCGGCACGGCGTTGATGCCTTCAGCGCGCAACTGTTCGGCCAGCTTGAGCGCGGTCAACGCTTTGAACACCGTATACAACGGCCCGCCGAACATACCTGCTTGCTGTCCGGTGATGACGACGACCGCATCGTTTTGCCGAAGGCGTTCGAGGTTGGCGAGTGTCGCTTCGCCTGCGCCAGCATTGACGTTTTGTTCTTTCAGCACATCGGCGACCGCATCGCGCGCGAACGATTGCGCCAACACACGTGGCGCGCGCGCCTTGAGCGAAGCCAAATCGCGGCCTTCCGGTTCATAAAAGCGCGGGGCAACGCGGGCAAAGTCATACAGAAAATCTTGATACAACCGGGACGTTTTGGGGATGCTGCCAAAACTGATGGCCTGTTCGGTCATTGATGTTCCTTCTCTAACAAAGCATGTAGTCCCGCCGTCAGGCGGAATGTATTTGGCAAGCAAGACATTCCGCCTGAAGGCGGGACTACATGCTTTTTCAATCAGCGTAATCGCTATGGATGTTCGGTGTTTGTTCGACCCACGTCGAACCGTCTTCGCTGCGTTCAAAAAAACCACATTCGGCGAGCGCCGCGTCAATATCAGCCTTTTCGTCGGCGCGCGGCGCGGGCAAGGGCGAACGCGGCAGAAAGCCGTAAAGTCCGACTTGATCCATCGCGTATTTCAACCCACCTACGCCACCGCCCGTCGTTTTGCGCGCGAGGCTGGCGAGCGCCTTTTGCAATTCCGCCGCGCGTTCGTGATAGCCCAAACGATAAGCCTGTTCGACCGCGACCGCCGTGCGCGGCGCGAGCGAAGCGACGGCGAGAATTGCGCCTAAACAGCCGATGTCAAAGCCTTCGGTTAAAATTGCTGGCGCGCCCAGCATAATGTCGAACGCGAACCCCTGCGGCAATTCGCGGAACACATCTTTGAGCGCCGCCAAATCGCCGGAGCTTTCTTTCATGCCGATGATGTTCGAATGTTCAGCGAGTCTGGCTACGGTTTCGGGCAACAGATAGACGCCAGAGAACTGTGGAATCTGGTAAACCATCACGGGCATCGGCGACGCATCGGCAATGCGCTGAAAGTGGGCTTCGTGCTGTTCGTCGTGCAGCACTTTTTTGTAATAGAACGGCGTCACGACCAACGCCGCGTCTGCACCTAATTCGTGCGCCTTGTGCGTCAGCTTGATCGTTTCGCGCGTAGCCAACTCGCTCGTGCCCACCAGCAACAGTTTATCGGTCGCCATCGCGCCGCGTACTGTC
>JANNUY010001115.1:0-1977 GCA_031414155.1 Acidobacteriota bacterium | reverse complement strand
GGCGAGTTCGGCCTCGACGATGCGCGCATCATCGCGGCGGGAGCGCCTTACCGTTCGTCACTGTTCTATCGAATGTTCACCGAAGGCTGCGGACACATGATAACGTGATGGCCGATTTGAAATCAGGGCTGGAAAGCTCAGGAAAGTAACGGCGCAAGGCTTCGGCATCGCCGCGCACTTTGAATACGCAACTGGTCTTGCTCAACGAGGCGACATGCAGCGGCAAGTCGCGTTCGAGTTGCAGGTGCAATTGAAACGTATCGCGGTTTTCCAGCCGACGCGCGCCCCGCGGGATCGCTGCGATTTGCCAATAACGCGGCTCGTTGTCGCGTCCCAAGGGCCCTAACGTAGCCGGTTTGGTCTGCGCATCCTGTGCAAGTACGACTTCCAATCCGTGCGCTTCGCACAGCGCCAGTGCGCGGCGTTTGATGTCTTCGTGCTGGGCGCGCTCGGCGGCGGGCAACAAAATGTGAGCGACGGTGAAATATGAGTGATCCACTGTTTCACCAATCAGTTGGTTAGCTTCCAGGCGCTGCTTCCAGATGGCGCGCGGAATATCGGTCTGAATGCCGCAACCGTCGCCTTCGCCTGCGATTTCGCCGGTGCGATGCCCCATCTTGGTGAGCGCTTCAATCGTACGTTTAACGTTGCCGTGCGAAGGTTTGCCGTCGCGCTTGACGTTCGCCACGATGGCGCATGCGTCACGTTCCTGTTCGATGCCGAGCAATTCTAAAAGAGTCATAGTCGTTAGTTGATGATAATAAAAAGCAAAAAACCCCAGCGCGCTCTGTTTGGGCTTCGCTGGGGTTTGCTTTGGGTTTGCGCTTTGTTTGCGTTTAACTTTTGCAACCTGCGATGCCTGGGGCGAAGCCTTTGCGTTTCGATACGAGAATCTTGTCCGACGAAAGCGGGTTTGCCGATGCCGTTTTTGGCGGCAAGGCGGAGGCATTAGTTTTTACAGCTACGAACTTCATCAGGAGACCAAATCGTCGGTGAATTATTTTTCGGGTGCGGTGATAAGAACGAAGGCAAGTTACACGCGCGAGCCGCATTTTGTCTTGCTGGTCTGACCTTATGCGACCTGAAATGATTTTATGGAGCGATAACGCTTCGTCATCATAAACGACCAGAGCAATCAGAATGATTCATCGCCAATCAATCAACGTGTTAATCATTTAGGCATCACGCGAGACCTTGGCGCACTTTACCTTTAGCGGTTGAAACGAATGCTTCTCATTCTTTCGCGCTTGGCTATAATCGCTGCGTTTGGTGGCGCAGCAAAATCCCGAAAACAACTATCCCAGTTATAACCATGATACAAATTCAAACCCGCGTGAGCGGAACGGTTACGATCATCGAAATCAACGGCAACCTGACCATCGGGCGCAATGAAGAAACTTTGCGCGAAACCGTCATCGGGCTAATCGCCGAAGAGCGACATCACGTTTTGCTTAACCTTGCTGACGTACCGACGATTGACAGCTCGGGCATCGGCGCGGTCATCAAATGTTTTACTACGCTAAATGACAAGGGCGGCAAGCTCAAGGTGTTGAAACCTTCGCGCATGGTGCGGCAACTGCTGACCATCACCGGCTTGCTTTCAGTCGTAGAAGTTCACGAAGACGAATCCACCGCTGTCGCATCTTTCTGATAATTCGCCCCAATAATTCGCCCCGATAATTCGCCATGGCTACTGCGCAAATCAAAGTAATCAATCGCTTCGGCGTCGAACGGCTGTTGCCGCTCGACAAGTCTGTCTTCACCATCGGACGCAAGGCCGAAAACGATTTGCAGATGCTGTCAGACACCGTGTCGCGGCAACACGCCGAAATTCTGTTTGAGAACGAGGCCTTTTTTTTGCGCGACATCGGCAGCAAGCGTGGCACTTATGTCAACGACCAGCGCATCGAACGTGTCGCGCTCAATCATAACGACCGCATTCGTATCGGCGGCGATGACGAACAGATGATCGTCTTT
>JANNUY010001114.1:0-10404 GCA_031414155.1 Acidobacteriota bacterium | reverse complement strand
TGGAAATCGGCGACCTGCCTTTCGTCAGCGAACGCGAAAAGCCTAATCGCGCCGAGGCGTTGAAATACTATCGCCGCGTCGCCCACAGCTATCGGTTGAACGTGCGGCAATACGAACGAGTCACGCGGGTTGAAGGCAGTGACAGTGCGTTCGTTGTGCATACCGAGTTAGCTACTAAAGAAATCTGTCGCTATCAAGCGCGCAAGCTGATCGTCGCTATCGGCTATTACGACCAAGCGAACGCGATGGGCATCGTGGGCGAAGACCTGCCGAAGGTTTCACACTATTACAAAGACGCGCATCCGTTCTATCAGCGCGACATCGCCGTCATCGGCGCGGGCAATTCGGCGGCGCTGGCCGCGTTGGATTTATATCGTCACGGCGCGCGCGTCTCGCTCATCCATCGCGGCACTGAGGTGAAACGCACGATCAAATACTGGATTCTGCCCGACATCGAAAACCGCCTCGCCAACAGCGAAATCACGGCGTATTTCAACTCGGTCGTCACGGCGATTACGCCGACTGAAATTCAAGTGCGCAATCTGCTGACCGATGCCGAGCAAACGTTGCCGAACGATTTCGTATTCGCGCTGACGGGCTATCACACCGACAACGATTTTTTGCAGAGCTTAGGCGTTACGATTGATAACGAAACGATGAAGCCCACTTTCAACGCCGATACACTCGAATCGAACGTGCCCGGCGTATATCTCGCAGGCGTCGTCATCGCAGGCAAAGAGACCGGCAAAATCTTTATCGAGAACGGACGCTTTCACGGCAAACAGATCGTCGCCCACCTCACGCAAGACTAACGCGCATAACCCGTTCAGACTTTGCTTTCTTTTCGGTAAGCGGCTTAGTATTCGCACATACCTTCCCCTGTTTTACCTTTATGCAGAACGCCCTGAAACAACTTATAGTTTTGCTGTGCTGTGCGATGAGCGCAGCCTTAGCGCAAACGCCCGCCAAACCTGATGCCAAGCCAGTGCAAACACTGGATGCCATCGTTGCGATGGAAGACGCGAACGCCCGCATCACGGCGTTGCAACAGTTTCTCAAGGCGAATCCGAATAACGACAGGACGGTCACCGCGCGCGAAGCCCTCGTCGCCAGCTATGGACAGGTCGCCGAAAATCATCTCAATGACAACAACATCGAAAAAGCCGTAGACGCTTTTCAACGCGCTTTCAAAGCCTTGCCGAAACAGGTGAGCGAAAAGTTTTTTAAGGAAACCGTCGTGCTGATTCCGCTGGCCGTCGCAGCGCGCGGTTATCTGGCCGAAGCCATCGGACTGGCAAAGCTGCTCGAAACCCGCTTTGCCAACGACGCCGAACGGCTGGGAGCCATCGGCGAGTTTTACGCTACGTTCAATGCCGCGAGCGAAGCCATCTCTGTGCTTGAAGCTGCCGCCAAGCTCGCGCCTGAAGATGCGCGGCTGCATCGCGCGTTGGGCGAGGCTTATCGCAAGGCCTTGCGGCTCGACGAAGCCATCGCGTCTTATCAACTCGCCGTACGCTTTGACGCCAAAGACCGCCGCGCATTTTATGACCTCGCCGATCTTTATCGTTCGCAAGGCGCTTATGAAGACGCGCTGAAACTTTATCGCCGCCAACTCGACATCGAACCGAAACATACGCCGTCGCTCAAAGGCATCGCGTTGATCTTGACCGCGCAAGGCAAAGACGATCAGGCCGCTGCCGTGTTGAATCAGGCGCGCGACTTGGCCGGTTCGATGAACGAGATAACGCAAGACCAGTTGTTGCAAACCCAACTCGCGTTTTATTACCTCGCGCAAAACAAGCTGCGCGAAGCCCAGCACGCCGCCGACGCTGCCCTGAGCATTGAGCCACGTTATAGTTGGGCGCGCATCGCGGCGGCAGAAATTTTGTTGGCGCAAGGCAAATACTTCGAGGCCGAACGCCACTTGATCGAAGCGCAAAAGCTGGCGGGCTTCCCTACGTTGTGGTTCACACTGGGCAAGGTCTATTTGATCGTGGAAGATTTTGACGGCGCGGCGGATCAGTTCGCCAAGGCTTTTCGCTATTCGTCAAAAACGCAATTCACGGCGCGGCTCGGCGGCATCCGTGACGTGCAAGGCGACGACCTGCGCGAATTGCTCGCGCCCGAACATCAAGCCGCGCTCTTTCTGGCCGAAGCGCCTACGTCAGATGAAATCTTCCGCATCGCCGAGTCGCTCGTGCGCGTGAACGCCAAACTCACTGAAGAAGCACCAATCAAAGAAGGGGCGAAAAACGACGCACTCGAAAACGCGGCAAAAACTTTTGTCGAAGCTGAAAGCTCGCGCCGTTCTTATCGCGCCTTGCACATGGCGACGAAACTCGCACAAGCCGGACGCGCGCTGCCGTTGGCGATTCGTCTGGCCGATCAATCACTCGACCTCGCCGAAGTCGCCACCGAAAACAATGGTTCGCTGCGCGACTATCCAAACTATGACCGCACAGGCCGCTTTCACATCTTTCGCGGACGCGCTTATGACGCGCGCGGCTGGGCACTCTTCAAAAGTGGACGCAACAAAGAGGCGATGATCGCCCTGAGTCAGGCGGTGATCGAATATGACAACCTGCCCGAAGGCAAACGCGCGCTCTGGCATCTTGCCACCGCGCACGAAGCCGCAGGCGCACAGGCCCAGGCGCTGGAACTTTATCTCGCCGCCTATGAACCGCCCCCCGATACTAATAAAGCCAAGAGCAAGCTCGACATTCAACGCACCGTCATCGAAACCATCTATCGCAAAGTTCATCAATCACTCGACGGATTGGAAACCAAACTAGGACAGCCGATCAGCGCCGCGACGTTGACCGATCTCACGACGACCTCATTGCAGGCAGAAAAGACTCCGACTGAAGCGGTAGCAAAAAACACTGAACCTGCTACGCCCGCTCCACCGCCGATGATTACCACGAAGCCCCAACCTAAAGCGGGCAACTTGATCTTAGGTCTTCCGCTCAGACGCGAAGCTGAAACGCTCGCGGCAACACAACCGAAACCCGTTGAACCGAAGACTGTCGCACCGCCCGCTAAAGAATCCGGCAAAGAACCCGAACGGTTAGGACTGTTTGGCATTCCGGTCAGCAGCAAGACGACGGCGCGACCATCAAATAAACCGGCGGTGACAACTGCGCCGCCCGCACAAAAGGCCGCGACTGAAAGCGCGACGGTAATTCCCAAGACGGAGCCGCCAGTCGTACAGAAACCCGTCGTGCAGATAAATGACGCCGCGCAACTGACAACGGCTCCGCTGACTGTTCGTGAAAGCGTGAAAGAGCCAGTCAAAATCGAACCCAAAGAACCGCCAAAAGAAACCGTAGCCGTCACGCCGCCGCAACCTGAACCGGTCGCTGCGCCGGTGAGTAAAGCCGAAGATAAACCTGCGGAGTCGAAGCCTGAACCTAAAGCGCCAGAGACTAAAGCGACTGAAGCGATAATCACCACTTCGTCGCAAACCGTCACGGTGACTCCGGCAGAACCCATCGCGCCAATTGAACCGGCCAAGCCAGAAGCCAAAGCTGAGACAGTGCCAGTGGCTGAAAAGCCCGCACCGGTCGTCGTTGAGCCGCCTAAGCCCGTGCCGGTGCAACTGCCCGAATTGACGAGTCTGGCTTTCACCGGACGCCTGGTAGTGACGACGATTAATCTGCCCGCGCTTCCGAGTTCTGTGGTTTTCACAGAACTCGACGAAGCGCCTGCGCCGCCTGCCCCCGTCGTGCCTAAACCTGCGCTTTCTTCGGCAACAGCGGCGACGCAAGCGAGTACGGAACCGACGGTCACAGTGCGTTATGACGACCTGCCCGCGAAGCCCTCAAGTGCACCGACGGGCGAAAGCGGACACGCCGTCACACCGCCTGCTTCATCAACTGTCAGCGGGCGTCCGCGTCGCGTTCCGCAAGCCAATGAAACCAAACCTGAGACTACGCCGCCTGCCAACACGCGACCGCGCCGCGTAACGCCTCCGACCAAGCCCTAACTAAAACCTGCGCTGCGTGATATGGTGCGCGCTATTCACCCTCTATCTTTTTCGGAGCGTTTTATTGCATGAAAGTTACGACAGGCGTTATCGCCGCTGCTGGTTCGGGTACGCGAATGCTGCCCGTTACGTTGGGTTACCCGAAAGAACTTTTACCGATCATCAATCAACCGGCGATTCAGCTCATCATTGACGAATATCTCGCCGCCGGACTCACCCGCATCGTCATCATCACGGGCGACAACACGGCTCCGTTGCATCGGCAATACGATTTGTCGAACGTGCCGCCGCGCGGCAAATACGCGGCATTGGATGATTTCGTTGATCGGCTAAAAGACATCGAAATTATCTTTGAGCCGCAAGCCGGGCCTTATGGCAACGGTACGCCGCTCGTCGTCGGCAGCAAATACGTACCCGCCGACGAAGGCGTGATTTATTCTTACGGCGATGACATTCTCAAAACGCGCACGCCTTTCGCCAAACAACTGGTGGACTTGCACAACGCAACCGGCGCGCTCGTCGTCGGAGTACAGCCCGTGCCGTGGGAAGACGTAGTCCGTTATGGCGTAGTCGAACTCGTCGAAGGCACGACCAATGTGATGAAAGATGTGGTCGAGAAACCCGCGCGCGACGCCGCCAAGTCGAATCTGGCAATGTTCGGACGCTTCCTGCTTTCACACGACGTAATTCAAATTCTGCGCGAGACGCCACTCGGCAAGGGCAATGAGTTATGGCTGACCGACAGCGTGCGAGAATACGTCCGGCGCGGCGGTCAGGTCGTCGTCAATCCCGTCACCGATGGCGAATGGCTGACGATTGGCGACCCGCTGAATTACCTGCAAACACTGATCGAATACGCGCTGGATGACGAAGCCATTCGCGGCGTACTGGAACCGCGCATCCGTCGGCGCTTGGGACTCAACTAAACCGAAATAAATCAGCCACGGGGAACACGGGGGACACGGGGAAGACATATGGTTGGCAAGCTGCGCGTAACAGTTCTTGGCTCATCTATGTGAGTCAAAAACGCTACAAAGAAAAATCAAACCTACCAACCGTATGCATTTCCCCCGTGTCCCTCGTGTCCCCCGTGGCTGATTCCTGATTGACTCGCATGAACCACCAACTGCTTCCCTTTTTGTGCATCGCCATTCTGATCGTCGCCCTGCTTTATTCCGCCGTAGGCCACGCGGGCGCGTCGGGTTATATCGCCGTGATGACGTTGTTTGGCTTGGCAGATAAAACCATTCGACCGGCAGCGCTGGTGTTAAACGTATTGGTTGCGGCCCTGACGACGTGGCAGTTTCGTCGCGCCGGACATTTTTCGTGGCGGTTGTTTTGGCCGTTCGCATTGGGTTCGATTCCGCTGGCGTTCGTGGGCGGATACGTCAAGCTGCCAACGCAAGGCTTCAAAATATTGGTCGGAATCGTACTGCTGTTTTCGGCGTTTCGTTTTTGGTGGAAGCCACGCGAAACTGAAGTTGCGCAAACACCCAGCGAATCACTTTCGATTGCGGTCGGCGGCGGATTGGGATTGCTGTCAGGCCTGACCGGCACGGGCGGCGGCATCTTTCTCACACCGGTGTTGCTGTTGAAACGATGGGCAACGACCAAAGTCGCGGCAGGCGTATCAGCCTTATTCATCCTGTGCAATTCGCTGTCGGGCTTGCTGGGCAACATCAGCAGCACGCGCCAACTGCCAGTCTTTGCTTTACCGCTCGCGGCGTCGGCCCTCGCAGGCGGCGCACTGGGTAGCTATCTAGGCAGCCAACGCTTCGCCCCTGAAGCCATCAAGCGTTTGCTCGCCGTCGTACTCACAATTGCCGGACTCAAACTGTTATTCGCCTGAACAGTTGTCGCTGTCAGTGGTCGAGAAAAAAACCGACAACCGACAACCGACAACCGACAACCGTATGAATTATTCGCCGCCGCTCGACGGCTTGCGCGACGTCGCCGTCTTGTTCGTGCTGTTCATTCACGCCCAATTCGCGGCGTTCGCGGGTGGCTTTCTGGGCGTAGACCTTTTCTTCGTACTCAGCGGTTATCTCATCACTTCTCTGCTCTTGCGCGAATACGATCAGACGGGTCGTATTGACTGGCAGGCGTTTTACGTCAGGCGCGCGTTACGGTTGCTGCCTGCGTTGGGCGTAACGTTGCTGTTAGCCGTATTGATGGAAACACATCGCGGCAATCTCACCTCGCGCGAAATCGCACGCAACGTGCTGGCCGCGTTGTTTTACGTAGGCAATTGGCTGCGCGCTTTCGGCGGCGCGTCGCTCGGCAAACTCGATCACACCTGGTCGCTTTCTATCGAAGAACAATTTTATCTGTGCTGGCCACTGGCCTTGTGGTGGATGTTGCGCACGTTCAACAAGCCAACCATCGTGCGTGTGTTGATGGGTTTGATCGTATTCATTGCCGCTTATCGCGCGTGGCTTTTTTGGCCGGATCGTTTCGCGCGGGCTTATTTCGGTTTCGACGCACGCGTAGACGAAATGTTAGTCGGTTGCGTGCTGGCCGGGTTGCTTTACTGGCAACGCGACGCCGTGGCCGCGCATTGGGCAACGCTGCGTTTCGTCGTCTTGCCCGTGGTCTTGTGCGGCATGGCGTGGATGGTCGGTTTCACCGCGTATGGACAAGCGCGTTATCCGTTGGGCCTGTTCACCGTCGCCGCGCTGGGCGCAGCGTGTTTAATCGCCGAGATCATATTGCATCCGACAGGTTGGCTATCGCGCAGCCTGAGCGCCGCGCCGTTGCGTTATGTCGGCAAGCTGTCTTACGGACTTTATCTTTATCACTTCGTAATTTTCTCGACGACACCGCCGCCGATTGCGCATCCGGTGGCGGCGCGGCAAGCCCTGGATTTTTTAGCGACCTTTGTGTTCGCGGCGCTTTCTTATCATTTGGTTGAACAGCCTTGCCTGCGATTCAAAGCCCGTTGGCAGCGCGCTTGAAGACGGGACAATTCACCTCACCTGCGACATTTCACCACAAGTCAATTTTGCCACACTCCCTCAATCCCCTTTATTTACGGCCTCTTGCGCATGGCACAGCGGTTGTTAAGCCAGTTGTGGAATGAGTACGTCACATCACGAACATTTAACTCCTTACCAGCGGTTGCGCGCGTTGATGTACATCGAACGCGGCGACTTGTTGGTGATTTGCGTATACACGTTGCTGGTCGGCTTGCTCACGCTGGCCGTACCGCTAGCGGCGCAAGCCCTGGTGAACACCATCGCGGCGGGCGTAATGGTGCAACCGTTGGTCGTACTCACCTTAGGCGTACTCGGTGCGTTGCTGTTCGCGGGCATTCTGCGCTTGCTGAAACTCACGCTGCTCGAACGCTTGCAACAGCGCATCTTTGCGCGCATCGCGTTGCAACTCGCTGAACACCTGCCGCGCATTCAACACGCCGTCTTGACGCGCGCTTACGCGCCGCAAATCGCCAATCGTTTTTTCGATGTCGTCTCAATGCAAAAGGCTGTGGCAAAAATTCTCTTTGACGGCCCGGCGGCGGTCTTGCAAGTCATCGTCGCGTTGTTGGTGATGTCGTTTTACGACCCTTACCTATTGGCTTTTGCGGTCTTGTTGATTCTTTGCATCGGCATCATCGTCGGGGTACTCGGTCTGGGCGGATTGCGCTCGAGCATCGAAGAATCGTTGAGCAAATACGCGGTCGCCGACTGGCTCGAAGAACTCGCGCGTTGCCAGCGCAGCTTCAAGATGGATGCCGTGCCGGCTTTTCCCGTCGAGCGCACTGACGGCTTGGTGATGCGTTACGTCAAAGCGCGGCACGATCACTTTCGCGTGCTGTTTCGTCAGGCTTTCGGCAGTTACTTTTTGCAGGCTTGTGCGAACGCAGGTGTGCTGGCGATTGGCGGATGGCTGGTGATTCAACGGCAGCTCACGTTAGGCCAAGTCGTTGCCGCCGAGATTGTCGTCGTAGGCGCGTTGCAAGGCGTAGAGAAACTCGTTCGCCTGCTCGAAAACGTTTATGACTTGCTGACCAGTCTCGACAAAATCGGCCACGTCACCGACTTGCCCATCGAACGCGCGCAAGGCCGCCAGATGCTTGCGAAAGCCGAAGGCGCTTCGGTCAATTTGCACAAGGTGCGGTTCTCTTATGAAGGGCAGCGCGAAATCATTCGCAACCTTGATTTGAAAGTAGCGCCGGGCCAACACGTCAGTCTGGTGGGAGCCAGCGGCGTAGGCAAATCTACGCTGGCGGCGTTGTTGTGCGGTTTGCAGGAACCCGCGCAGGGCTTGGTGCAAATCAACGGGATGGATGTGCGCGATGCGCAACTAGACAGCTTGCGGCGGGTGGTGTCGCTGGTCAGCGATACGAATGAACTCTTTGCTGGGACGATAGAAGAAAACATCCTGCTCGGACGCCACCACCTGCCGCACGAAGATTTGCAGTGGGCGATTGAATTCACGCAATTGTCTGACGAACTCGCTACATTCTCTGACGGCTTGCAAACACGGCTCGTCACCGAAGGCCGTAACCTTTCGAGCGGGCAGCGCCAACGCCTGATGCTGGCGCGCGCCATCGTAGGGCGTCCGCAACTGCTGATTCTCGACGAAGCCTTCACCGGTATTGACGAACACGACAAGTTGCACATCCTCGACGAACTCTATAACCCGCGTTACGCCTGGACGATTGTTGATATTTCGCACGACCCCGAAGTCGTAGTGCGTTCACACGTCGCGCACGTACTCGCGCAAGGCCGCATCGTCGAATCGGGTCGCACGCAAGAGTTGTTGAGCAAACGCGACGGCGAATTTTCGCGCTTGTTTCCCAGTCTGGGATTGCGTGAAATGAAATGAACGGTGGCACAAGCTGCCAAGCTTGTGCCGCTTCGTAAGTTATCGCATTGGCAACCACCGAAGACTTCGGTAAGTAAATCAGCGCAAGCTCGGCAGCTTGCGCCACCGTTATATGGCTGCACTCGAACAAGAAATCTTAAAACACCAAAACCTCTTGGCTCCGGCGGAGCCGAAGAAGCCAGGTGTGATGGACGAACTGCGCACGCCACATCCTTTTCGGGCAATTGGCTGGGCGTTGTTGATCTTGCTGGCGCTGATTCTGCTCTGCCTTTATTTCGTACCCTGGCAACAGTCGGTGACGGCGTATGGCAAGGTCATCGTCTTTTCGCCGATGGATCGTCCGCAACGCATCGAAGCGCAAATCCCCGGTCGCTTGAAACGCTGGAATGTTTTTGAAGGGCAAACCGTCAAGGCCGATGAAATCATCGCCGAGATCGAAGACATTGATTCAAAGTTTCTCGATCAAAATCAGGTCGCGCGCATGGAACAGCAACGCGGCTTCATCCGCGACAGCCTCACGCAAGCCAAAGCGCGCGAACAGGCTTTATTGGGACAATTGGTTGACCTCGAACGATCACGCAACGTCGCCATCCCCGGCGCTGAGGGCCGCGCGCAACAAGCCGAAGACGTGATTCGCCAATCGCAACAAGCCGTTGCCCAAGCCCAGCAAGGCGTCGTCACCGAAGAACTAAATCTGAAACGCATTCAGGAATTATTCGACAAAGGCTTGCGCTCAAAACGCGATCTCGAATTGCAGGAACTCGCGCTCGTCACGGCGCGCACGCGACTTGAGACGATGCAAGCCGCGCTGGATGTCAGCCGTCGCGGCGCGCAAGTCGCGGGCTTCGATAAAGACCGCGTCGTCAACGATACGGCGGCGGGATTGAACAGCTTGCGCGCTGCGCTGGCTTCAGTGCGCGAGACGATTGCCAAGACCAACAGCGACTTACAAAAACTTGACGTAGACATTCAAAACACCGCGCAACGCGGCGCCCAGCGATTCATCCGTTCACCGCGTGACGGACAAATCGCGCGCGTCAAAAAAACCGGTCCCGGCGAAACCGTCAAAGCCGGTGACGAACTGGCGATGCTCGTGCCTACGACACAAGATCAAGCGGTTGAATTGTATTTGTCTGATTACGACGCGCCGCTGGTTTCGCCCGGTCGGCATGTGCGGTTGAATTTCGCCGGATGGCCTGCGTTGCAATTTGTCGGCTGGCCTTCGATTGCGGTCGGCACATTCGCAGGCAAGGTTAAAGTGATGGACGCCGTAGACGACGGCAAGAGCCGCTTTCGCATCATTATCACGCCTGACGAAGAAGCCATTAAATCGGGCAAGGAAGAAAAGTGGCCTACGCTCGCGCAACTGCGCCCCGGCGCTGAAGTCAACGGTTGGGTGATGTTAGACACAGTGTCATTGGGCTTCGAGTTGTGGCGGCAGTTCAATGCCTTTCCGCCTACGGTTCCGCGCGAAGCAATCAGCGACAAGAAAACTAAAGGCGCGCTGCTCGAAGACAAGAAGGAAGAGAAATAGCGCGAAGCGTGTCCGTAGCCCGACCGTTAGCGAGGGCTACCTCAAGGAAGTTTTGATC
>JANNUY010001113.1:0-4361 GCA_031414155.1 Acidobacteriota bacterium | reverse complement strand
GCCCCAACAGGTTCATCGGAATCATTGTGAATTGCATGCTCGCGCCGCCCTGCAAAAACAGCACTTTGTAATTGGCAGGAATGCCAAGCAGCGTGCGCAAATCGTCTTCGGCCTCTTTGATGACCTGCTCGAAAGCCGCCGAACGATGGCTGACTTCGAGAATGGACATGCCTACGCCGGGCAGGGAAAAGAGATCGCGTTGCGCTTGTTGCAGTACGGGTTCAGGCAACACGGCAGGGCCGGCGCTGAAATTAAAAACACGTTCAGACATTTAGAAAAGCTCCTATCAGAATAATGAATAATGGTAGCGCGAGCAGATCGCTGCGCCTCGGTGAAAAACTTTTGTTCATTGGTTCGGCAATCGTTTGGTTTCGTCTTCGATAATGCTGACGGGTTGATGTGCCAGCGGGTTCGTATTCGGTGTTTGTCGCGGCACGTCTGAAGCAGGCACAGCGTTCACGGGCACCACGGACGCTTGCAAGTAAGCCTGCGGTTGGGGCGGTGCGTAAGCGTGTTGCGGCGCGTGATAAGGTGGCGACGCTTGGGCTTGTTTCATCAGTTTGGCTTGATTGCGGAAGTACATCACCGAAATCGTAATGCCGATGGGCATCATTATGGCGGACAGCGGAAGAATTAAATTGATGAAGTCTCTATCGCCAATGGCATCGCCGACAATGCCAGCGATGGCGGGCAATAAGATGAAACTCAGAATCGCCAGCCACATCTTTTGTTTCGGCGAAAAGCTGGCAGCCACTTGCGCCGCAGGCGGAGCGGGCAGCAGCGGCGATGTACCGCCCGTCGCTACATAGTTCGTTACTTCCAACAATGCCAAGCCGCATTGCCGACAGAACTTTGTCGTATCCGTATTCGGTGCGCCACAACGTGGACAATACATTTCTTTGCAGACCTCAGACCTCAGACCTCAGACCTCAGACCTCAGACCTCAGACCCAACTGGAAGCGCGAAGCCTGGTCGGATGTCTGAGGTCGGAAGTCAGAGGTCATTGATTGTAATAAGCCGCCGCTGCGCTCACGCCGGAATCTTTCGGTTGATAGCCTTCGGCTTTGAGCGCTTTCTCCAACGCGGCGAGCAAGAGCAATACGTTGTTTTCGGTGCTGCCGGTTCCCATCAAACCGATGCGCCAGGCTTTGCCTTTGAAAATGCCGAGGCCGCCGCCAATTTCAATATCGAATTCGTTGAGCAGCCGCGCACGTACTTTCATATCGTCTACACCATCGGGGATGCGGACGGTGTTGAGCGTCCAGAGGCGATAGCCTTCGGGGACGATCATCGAAAGTCCCATCGCTTCGAGTCCGGCGACGAGGGCGTGGTGGTTGCGTTCGTGGCGGGCGGCGCGTTTTTCTAGACCTTCTTCGGCGACGATGCGCAAGGCTTCGTGCAGCGCGTAATTCATCGTGATCGGCGCGGTGTGATGATAAGCGCGTGGCGTGCTGCTGTCGTTCGACCAATAGCTCGTAATCAATCCCAAATCCAAATACCAACTGACGGGTTTGGTTTTGCGCGCGTGAATGCGATCAACGGCGCGCGGGCTGAACGTGACGGGCGACAAGCCGGGCGGACAGGACAGCGCCTTTTGCGTACCCGAATAACAAGCGTCAATGCGGTTGCGATCAATGCCGACCGAATGCGCGCCGAGGCTGGTCACGGCGTCAATTAACAGGAAGCCATCACGTTCGTCGGCGATTTCGCGCAGCGGTTCGAGTGGTTGCAAAACGCCAGTCGAAGTCTCGGCGTGTACGGCAAATAAAACCGACGCGCGCGAGTTGCGCCACGCGGCGCGCGTCTTTTCGAGATCAACCGGGCCGCCCCATTCACATTCGACGCGGATGGGTTTGGCTCCTACGCGCAAGGCCATTTCGTGCATGCGTTCGCCGAAATAGCCGTTGATGCAAATCACGATTTCTTCGTCGGGTTCGAGCAGGTTCACAACGGTTGCTTCCATGCCTGCGCTGCCCGTACCCGAAATCGGCATCGTCAGACGGTTGTTGGTTTCAAACGCATAGCGCAACAGCGTTTGCACTTCATCCATCGTGCGAATGAACAGCGGATCAAGATGGCCCATGAGCGGTGCGCTCATTGAACGCAATACGCGGTCGTCTACGGGTGAAGGGCCGGGGCCGAGCAATACGCGGCGTGGCGGCATACAAGGGGCGATGACAGGTGCATCAACATTGGTCACGAAATTGGTCTCCTGAAATGTGGTTTATGGTCTGGCTTGGAGTAAGCGCGATGTTCGGTGAGAGGCTGTCAGATTGCAAGTGCCGATGGGCAGGATTTACTTCTGACGCAGGGACTCAATCAGGTTCAGCTTCGATGCGAGCAAGGCAGGTCAGAACCAGTTGAGGATGCAGATGAATGTCAGAAGGCAGAAAAAATATCAGACGATAATATCAGGTGGATGTTTGCTCTTATGGCATAGTTTCCAATACCAAAATTGATAAAAAGTGAGTGGGCAATCGGCTGATTGTTCACTCACTTTTTATGGGCTATCGAAAATTAACGGTCAAGATGTTAGGTGAATAAAGATTTCCCTCAAAGCCATAGTCAATTCGCACGAGAGCATCACCACGTCCTTTCAAGCTACGTGGGATTTCGAGGTTGATCTGATCAAGTCCAGCAAATGAAGGCTGTGGTCCCGCATAAGTGACGGTTGCAGAGGAGCCACCAATCGTGGCAAAAAAACTGGCTTGCGGAATCGAGCGAAAGCCAGTGCCAAAGATGGTCAAAAAAATACGGTCAGTCTCTGTGCCGAAATCAATCGGCACAGGCACGAATTTCTTTAGGTTATCGTCATAACGTGCTATCGGTTCGACGGATTGTAGGTTGCCAAGCTTAACGCGAGTAATAAATCCAGCAGCTACGTCTCGCCCTGTCCCGTTCAAACTGAAGTATCCGCTGATAGGAACATCTATGATGGCAAAGCTGATAGCTATAGGACGAGTCTCGTCGTATAGCCGAACAATCTGCCATCCGCTAGTAAGTCCTGTTGGAATGATGCAGTTGATCTGAGTGGGTGAAACATAAAGCAATGGCGTTGGACGTTCGACGCCGGTTCCGTCGCTGATTGTGACTCGGCGATTTGCCAAGGTCGTAGGTAAGGGGGTTGCGCCAGCCGCTAATGTATTCGTTGCCAAGTTCGAACCGAAAATGGCCGTGATCGTTTGAGGCAATCCTAGTCTTCGAAAGTCTGGATTATCAATATCCCCCGCACCAACGTATGAAGCAGCATTTAACGCGACCATCTTTGGCAAGTTGGTGCCTCGAATATCCTTAAAATCGAGTGTGAGCGTTTGATAGGGAAGTAAACTTCCTTGAGCCTGAAAGTTATAACCAGTTTTTTTGATGCTATAGGTAGCTTGCAAGGGAGCGGAGGTGCAACCAGAAGTCGGTGCCTCACCTTTTAGGAAAAATTGACCATCCGCCGCAGACAACGTTGTGACAATTTTACTTCCGGGAATGGGATTGATGACGGAGGGAACACATCCGACATAAATTTGTACTTCAACATCTGAAATGGGATTCCCGGTTGCTACCTCAATGAAACGGCCTTTTAGGGCGGGTTGCGCTGCTGCTGAAAGCGTAACGCATAAAAGCCAGAGCAAGCTTGAAACGATGGACTTTTTCATGAAGCGACTCCTTGTGGTAACAAATCCTGTTAGGGCATATCACAGCTAAGTTACTTTGGTGAACTACAGTTAATGATCGTGTGGGGTTTACTCTGATGGCAGTCTAAATGGCGTGAGCTTATATTGGCAAAAGTGCCATCACTCATAACGCAGCGATTCAATCGGATCCATTTTCGATGCGCGCAACGCGGGCCAGAATCCGCTGAGGATGCCTACCAGCGCGAGGATGCCGCCCGCGACGAGCATGATGTCGGGCGAAAGCATGAGGTGAATGTCGGTCTCTTTCGTCGGGTCATCCATCAGTTCAGCCAGAAAAGGCCGCGTGCCCACGACTGCCACCAGCGCGTAAGAAAGCAGCATGCCGACCAGTCCACCGAGAAAGGTGATGCAGAGAGCTTCGAGCAAAAACTGTAAGAGGATGTGGTTGCGTTTCGCACCTAACGCTTTGCGGATGCCGATCTCGCGCGTACGTTCAGTGACGCTGACTAGCATGATGTTCATCACGCCGATGCCGCCGATCATCAGCGTGAGCGCGCCGATGAAACTCAGTATGAATTTCAATCCGCCCGTGATGCCGCTGATCATCTGCATGTTTTCAACCGAATCATTGAAATCGAGTGCCCGTTCGTCGTGGGCGTCGAAGCCGTGCCGTGCGGCGAGCGTTTCGCGCACTTGCTTGAGCGCTTGCGTATGCAACATCGGGTTGAGCGTTTG
>JANNUY010001112.1:0-2743 GCA_031414155.1 Acidobacteriota bacterium | reverse complement strand
GGCTTTTTGTTTGAGCAAAGTTTCAAACAGTGGCTGGCTGGCGCGGTGCTGTCCGGCGGCGAGCAACGTTTCGGCGAGTTTCAATTGCGCAGGCAAGTCATCAGGCTTGCGTTGCAAGGCGGCTTTGAAGGCGACGGCGGCTGCTTCATGTCTGCCCAACGCGCTCTGCGTTGCTGCGAAATAGTAATGCCAACGGAAATCATCGGGCGCGAAATGCTGCGCGCGGGCAAAGCACGTCAAGGCAAAGTCGTATTGCACATAAGCGTAAAGCACCATGCCGAGCTTGCCGTTCGCGTCGGCTTCGCGCGGTTGCGCTTGGGCGGCAACATAAGCCTTGCGCACTTGTTCGCGGATGTTCGGCTCGAATGACTCAAGTTGTAAGGATGGTAGTTCCGGCGGCTTTTGTAGCGATAGAACATTCTCAATTCTCAATTTTCCATTCTTCATTCTTTGACAGGTAAAACATTTTCTCTCTGTCAAAGAATGGAGAATGGAGATTGGAGATTGGAGATTGGGCTGTCTTGCCTGTGCCGACATGATCATTGCGCCCGCGCAAAAGCAGAAAGTAAGCCCTCGAAATTTTGCCTGCCAGTCACTCATCTCATTTCAAAGCATACGCCATATAAACGCCACCTGACGGAGCGCCGCGTTTGCCGCCGCCCGCCGCAATCACTACGAACTGTTTGCCGTTCACTTCATAAGTCGCGGGCGTAGCGTTTCCCGCAAACGGCATCAACGCTTCCCACAACAGCTTGCCGTTATCTTTATCGAACGCGCGAAACTTTTTGTCGAAATTCGTCGCGCCGATGAATACCAGTCCGCCCGCCGTCACAATCGGTCCGCCGTAATTCCAACTGCCCGTGTCTTTCAAGCCTTGCGCCAGCAACTCAGGATATTCGCCCAACGGAATCTGCCACGCGATAGTGCCTTTGTTCAGATCAACTGCGGTGAGCGTACCCCACGGCGGCTCAATCGCCGGGTATCCGTCAGGATCGAGAAAGCGCGGATAACCTTCCATCACATATTTTTGTTCAATCGCCGGATGACGGGTTTGTGTGTTTCCAACTTGCGCGTTTTCGCCCTTGAGCAACAGGTTCACCAGCCCTTGAATCGCTTCGCTGTTGAGCGAAGACGCAAAGCCTGGCATGCGTCCGAAGCCATTGCGAATCACAGTTGTTAGTTCTGCGTTGCTGTATTTCCGATTGAGATTTACGACGGCTGGAAATTCAGGCGGAGTGCCTTGCATGTCTTTGCCGTGGCAACTCGCGCACGAACGATCATACAAGTTGCGCGCAGTTGATTGCGTACGCGAACGCGGCGTCTGTTCAACCAGTTTGAGAATGCAGGGCACTTCGCTCGAATTCACATAAAGCATTCCTGACAGATCAACCGCTGCTCCGCCCCAGCCCGGACCGCCGTCAAAGCCCGGAGTCACGATCACGCCTTGTTTATTCGGCGGCTCGAACTGCCCCGTGCTGGTGAGTTGTTTGAAACGCTCCAATACCGCCGCGTGCGCGGCCGGCGTGCGCTTGGTCAACATCGCTTCGGTCATTTGTTGACGCGCGACGGGAGGCGGCGAAAGCGGTATGGGTTGCGTGTCGGCGACTTGTTCGCCTTCAACGCCTTGCGTAGAAACTTTGCGTTGCTCAATCGGAAAGAGCGGCTTTCCGGTTTCGCGTTCAAAGACAAAGATGTGTCCAGCTTTGGTCGGCTGGGCTACGGCGTCAATCGTGCGTCCGTTGTGCTTGACCGTCACCAGCGCGGGAGCAGTCGGCAAGTCACGATCCCACAAATCATGCCGCACCGTTTGAAAGTGCCACTTGCGTTTGCCCGTCGCGGCATCAAGACACAGCAACGAATTGGCAAACAGGTTGTCGCCGTGCCGATTCGCGCCATAAAAATCGTAAGTCGCCGAACCGGTCGGCGCGAACAGCAAGCCGCGCTTTTCATCCAGCGTCAGCCCGCTCCACGCATTCGTTCCGCCGCTGTATTGCCACGCATCCTTCGGCCACGTCTCATAACCAAACTCGCCCGGCAGCGGAATCGTATGAAAAATCCAGCGCAACTTTCCGGTGCGCAATTCATAAGCGCGAATGTGTCCGGGCGCGGCGGGCAACGTTTCACTCACGATGCTGCCGACGATCAACAGGTCTTTATAAATCACGCCAGGCGTAGAGATTCCGACCGACAAGTCTTTGGCGTCTGCGCGGTCGAGGCCGAGCCGCAAGTCTACGCGCCCGTCAGTGCCGAAGGTTTTATCAGGCAATCCGGTTTTGGCGTCGAGCGAATAGAGCCATTGATTGAATCCGAAAAACACGCGCGACTCGTTTGCATTTTCCCAATAGGTCACGCCGCGATTGCGAAACTTGCCCAGCGCCTTGCGGCCTTCGTGTGGGTCAAAACTCCATCGCTGTTGGCCCGTCGCGGCGTCGAGCGCAAAGACACGCAACTTGGGCGAAGTCGCATACAACACGCCTTTGACGATCAGCGGATTGCATTGTATCTCGGAGCCGTCAAACGCATCGCCCGTGTCGTACGTCCATGCGACCTGCAACTGTTTGACGTTGCCACGATTGATTTGTTTAAGCGGCGAATAGTGCGTGTTGTCTTTGCCGCCGCCATACGCAGGCCATTCGCTCGTGGTCGGCGCAGCGTCACTTGCGGGCGAATGTCCGAGCAAAGAGGTCACCGCGATAAACAGCGCAGCAACAAGTGCAAGCTTCCATCGTTTCATAATTGTTCA
>JANNUY010001111.1:0-2785 GCA_031414155.1 Acidobacteriota bacterium | reverse complement strand
GCGCGTGCGGACGTTGCCTGCGCTCGGCTTTCTCGGACAAGGCCCTTGGTATTACGACAACGGCGCAGTCGAGGTCACGCGCGCCGACGAACGTCATGACCGCATTGATGTGGTCAGTCGCGGCTTTCTCGGCTTGACCGTCGGTTGCGCGCGCTGCCACGATCACAAGTACGATCCGATTCCGACCAAAGACTATTACGCAATGGCGAGCGTCTTTGCCAGTACCACATATAAGGAATATCCGCAGGTTCCACAGAGCGTCGTGGACGACTACACCAAGCTCGAAAAGAAGCTCAAAACCAAACAGAAAATGATGGGCGAGTTTATGCAGGCCGAGAGCAAGCAACTCTCGCAAAGTCTGACGCTGCAAGCCTCGAAATATATGCAAGCGGTTTGGCGCGTGAAGGGGGAATCTAAAGCCGACCTCGTTGAGACAATCGAAAAAAACAAACTCGATTACGAATTGATGCAACGCTGGATGCGCTTTCTGGAACGGCCTCCGCGTCACTATCCGTTTCTGAAAGACTGGCAGGCCCTAATGCAAAAGGAGCCAGCCAAAGGCGGCACGGCAGCAGAAGCCAAAAAGCTCGCCGACGATTTTCAGACGCTGTTGCTGGACGTGTTAGGCGAACGCAAAGCCCTCGAAGAAGAAAACGAAATCATCATGGCGAAAGCCAATCCCGGCACGAAAAAAAGAGAGCCGCTGTTCAAACCCAACGAATTCGTAACGAACGACGATTTTTGTCCCGGCTGCGGCGTCGAGACCAAATCTATGCCGGTCGAGCGCACGAATCTTTGGGTAGACGTGTTTATGCAAGACCTGGATGCGCCGGATTTGCCCGGTGCGGGAGAAAAGTTTCGACCGGGCTTGTTGCAGTTTATGGGTTGGGGATTGGAGCGGCAGATAAGCGCGGAACGACGCGCTTATCTGACGGCACTGCGCGAAGACATTGAGAGTTTTAAGAAAGCAATGCCCGCGCAATATCCATACGTTCACGGCGTCGCTGATCGTGAAAAGCCCGTAGACTTGCCCGTCAGTTTGCGCGGCAGCCCAGCAAATTTAGGCGATGTGGTGCCGCGTGGTTTCCTGTCAGTGTTATCCAAAGATGACCGCTTATGCTTCAGCCAAGGCAGCGGGCGAATGGAATTAGCGAATGAGATTTTGCGCCAACCATTGGCAATGCGCGTGATTGTGAATCGCATCTGGAAGGGCCATTTCGGCACGGGCATCGTAGACACGCCGAGCAATTTCGGCTTCAACGGCGAACGCCCGATTCATCCCGAACTGCTTGAATACCTGGCGGATTTCTTTATGAAAAACGGCTTGTCGATCAAAAAGCTGCACCGCGAAATGATGCTGAGTTCGGTCTATCAACTCAGCAACGAACACGTTCAGGCGAGTTACGACAAAGACACGGCGAACCGCTTTTACTGGCGCGCCAACCGTCGCCGCATGGATGCGGAACAGATTCGTGATTCGTTGCTCGCGGCTTCAGGCGCGCTCGAAAAGAAAATGTACGGCCCATCAGAAACGTTGACGCCGCAATTCAATCGGCGCACGTTGTACGGCAAAGTCAGCCGCTACAAGCTGGATGAATATTTGCAGCTTTTTGATTTTCCGAGTCCGAACATTTCCGCCGAGCAACGCTACGCGACGAACGTGCCGTTGCAGCGACTGTTTTTTATGAACAGCGATTTCGTGCAGCAACAAGCCGAACTGCTCGCCCAGAAACTCGAAGGCGAGCCAACCCGCGAAGCCCGCATTCAAAAAGCCTATCGCTTGATTTTCGGTCGCGCCGCCACAGCCGAAGAACTCAAACTCGGCCTTGATTACGTGCGCAGCGAACCGCTCAAAGAATACGAAGAGCGCAAGAAAGTCGAAGACGAAAAGAAGAAGGAAAAAGAAAAGGCCGAAGAAGAGAAGAAGAAAGACGCTAATAAAAAAGACACTGAAAAGAAGGACGCTGAAAAGAAAGACAGGCCGGATAAGCCCAAAGAAGCGTCCGTCATTGCACCGCTGATGCCGGAACCGATGGAAGGGATGGAGCCTGATGGCTCAAATCCACAAAACTCTCCAAGCCCAATGATGGCGGGCGTTGTGCCTCCTCCGCCGGGCAAGTCCGATGACAAGAAGCCGATTTTGCCGGTTACGACTTGGGGACGGTACATGAAGGTTTTGCTAAGTTCAGCGGAGTTTATCTTCATCAATTAGGAAAGAAGCACAATGACACACAAATCAACCAGACCAATCACACGTCGTGAAGCACTCTGCCAAATGGGCGGCGGCTTCGGAATGATGGCGTTTGCCGGAATGCTCAACGAATCGCTGGCGCGCGCACAGGCGTCGCCGAAAGCTGGGCCTGAAGCACAGAACAACAAATGGCCGAAAGGCGGATTGCATCACGCCGCGCGCGCCAAGCACGTGATCTTTTTGTATATGAACGGCGGGTTGTCGCAAGTGGACAGCTTCGATCCCAAACCGATGCTCGACAAATATCACGGGCAACCTTTGCCGGGCGGAACGATTGCCACGGAACGCAAGACAGGCGCATTGTTACGCTCGCCGTTCACGTTCAAGAAATACGGGCAATGCGGAATGGACGTGAGCGAACTGTTTCCCAATGTTGGCGAATTGGCAGACAACATTTGCTGGGTGCGCTCGGTTCACACCGACATTCCGAATCACGAGCCTTCGATGCTGATGATGAATACGGGCTTTAGTCAGGCAGGGCGTCCTTCGCTTGGCTCGTGGATCACGTATGGCTTGGGCGTGGAGAATAAAAAC
>JANNUY010001110.1:0-2231 GCA_031414155.1 Acidobacteriota bacterium | reverse complement strand
CAACCTCAGCGGCGGACTCGATTCATCCACCTTGCTTGGCCTCGTGCAGCGCGTGCAAGGCGCTGACAGCGCGGTCAAAGCGTTCACCTTCACAACCGGCGACGAACAATACGACGAACTGCCGTGGGTGCGGCAGATGCTCGCGCACACTCAACATCCGATCAGCGTTTGCCAACTCAACGCCGACGAAGTGCCCGCGCTCGCGGCTTCGGTGCAAGCCCATCAGGACGAACCTTTCGGCGGCTTGCCGACGTTGGCGTATGCGAAAATTTTTGAGCGCGCCCGCGCTGAAGGCGTCATCGTCTTGCTCGACGGACAAGGCATGGATGAACAATGGGCGGGCTATGACTATTACCGCCGCGCGCTTGGTAATGACTCGCAACCCGCGAGCATTGTGCAAGGCAGCAACGATTCGCCGGTGCGCCCCGAATGCCTAACGCCTGATTTCGCGGCGTTATCTGAAAGCGTGAACTATCCGAAACCGTTTCCCGATGCGTTGCGCAACCTGCAATACCGCGACATTCGCTGCACCAAAATTCCGCGCGCCTTGCGGTTCAATGATCGGATTTCGATGCGGGCTTCGACTGAATTGCGCGAACCCTTTCTCGATCATCGCTTGTTTGAACTCGCGTTGCGCCAACCCACCGAACGCAAGATCAACGGCAACACGCACAAGTGGCTGTTACGGCAACTCGCGGCAAAGCTCTTGCCTTCGGGCATCGTCGAAGCGCCCAAGCGTCCGGTGCAAACGCCGCAACGTGAATGGTTGCGCGGCCCGTTGTGGCCGTGGGCCAATGAGATGATCGAAGCCGGTTTATCAGGTTGGGCGCGCGAATGGCTCGATGCGCGTGCCATCCAGGCGGCCTTGCATAACTACCGGCTTGGACAAGGCGACAATAGTTTTTTCGTTTGGCAATGGATCACGCTGGGCTTATTGAGCCAAACCGAGTAGACTCCACGACCAGTTGACGGCTCTTGCCTTCGCTGTTCGTTTTGAGATTGCGTAACCGACGGTCTGCCCATCTCCCCCAGACTGACAACGACCGCCGGATTCATACCAGTGAGCGCAATCATGTGACGAACAGCGAAGCCAGGAGCCGAATTATTTTCCCATCCCCTTTCTAGCTTTTCTTTTGTCATCCCAATCAGACATCGCCATCCACGTTGAAGGCCTTTCAAAACAATACCAACTCGGAGCCGCACCGGGACGCAACCCTACGTTGCGCGACAAGCTGGCTGACACGGCGCGACGCATTTTGCGTCCGCAACTATCAACCCCGCGCGAATCTTTCTGGGCATTGCAAGACGTATCGTTTCAAATTCAACGCGGCGAAATCGTCGGCGTCGTCGGACACAACGGCGCGGGCAAATCTACGTTGCTCAAGGTGCTGGCGCGCATCACGTCGCCCACCGCTGGCTGGGCTGAAATTCACGGGCGCGTCGGTTCCCTGCTCGAAGTCGGCACGGGCTTTCACCCCGAACTTTCAGGCCGCGAAAACATTTTTTTGAACGGCGCGATTTTAGGCATGCGGCGCGAAGAAATCCGTCGCCAGTTTGACGAAATCGTCGCCTTTGCCGAAGTCGAAAAATTCATTGATACACCGGTCAAACATTATTCGTCCGGCATGTATTTGCGGCTGGCTTTCGCCGTCGCGGCGCATCTGGAACTTGATATTTTGATGGTGGATGAAGTGCTGGCCGTCGGCGATGCGGCCTTTCAGAAAAAATGCCTGGGCAAGATGCAAGACGTAACGCAACAAGGCCGCACCGTGCTATTCGTCAGCCACAACATGCAAGCCGTGCAATCGCTCTCGCAACGCACGCTGCATTTAAAAGGCGGGCGCGTGCAAGCCTTCGACGATACGTCAACCGTAATTGCGAGTTATCTGGCGGGGCTGGAAGACCGCGACTGCGTTCATCATTGGCCTGACGATCAAGCGCCCGGCGATGACACCTTGCGTTTGTTAAGTATGTCAGTCACCGACGAAGACGGCAGCACGAGTGGCATCTTTCAAACCGGCAAGGCGCTCACCATCGAATTTCGTTTCGACCTGCGCAAACCCGACACTTCACTTTGCGTAGGTTTCGATCTCACCACCACTTTCGGCGATGTGGTGTTGCGCAGTTACCAAACCGATGCGCCATACGAACAGCACTTGCCGCAACACCTCGGCGAAAACGTCTGGCGCTGCACGATTCCGCGCGGCTTGCTCAATCACGGCACGTTTCAT